>CALHIO010000301.1 GCA_938030915.1 uncultured Gemmatimonadota bacterium | reverse complement strand
CGTCTGCCGGCGGATCCAGGATCCCGACCAGGCCGAGGAACGTCAGCGCATCCGGGTGGGAGCCCTCTCCTTCGGCGAGCGCGATCACGCGCAGCCCGTGAGATGCCATCTCGTCGTTCGCGGCGATCCACGCCAGCCGAGCGGTATCATCGAGCGTTCGGTCTTCCCCTCGTCCGACCGTCCGGACGCTCCGATCGAGCAGCGCGGTCGGAGCACCCTTGACGAAGATCATCTCCCCTCCATCGACCTGGTGCGTGGAGGCACTGAGGCGGAGGGTGGTGTCGAACGGGATCTCAGCCAGGCGCGGAGTCGTATCGAGCAGCTCGTCCGGCTCCACTCCGGCGTCGAGAGCCAGACGGAGCAGCGCCGCGTCCGTCGGATCTCCCATCACTCCTTCGCCGTCGGCCGAGATCGTCGCACGCGTGGTGAGCGCGCATGCCCGGGCCATGCGAGCGGATGGCGCTCCCATCTCTCCGACTCCGACCTGCACGACCGGCCCACCGACCGACAGCGCAGTCACTCGCATCTTACCCGCGGTGAGTGTGCCCGTCTTATCGGTACACACGACGGTGGTGGCGCCGAGAGCCTCGACCGCAGCCAGTCGCCGGACGAGAGCATGTCGACGGGCCATGCGTCTCAAGCCGATGGCCAATGCGATCGTCGCCACCGCGGGCAGTCCCTCCGGCACGGCCGCGATGGCCAGGGCAACACCCGTTTCGATCATGAGCCTGAGCTCTTCACCCCGCGCGACGCCCAACCCCGTCACGAGGGCCGCGACCCCGAGCGTGACCGAGACGAGCCGCCGCCCGAGCGCATCGAGGCGGTCTTCGAGCGGTGTGGTACCGGCCTCCACTGTCGCGAGCAGAGTGCCGACGCGACCGATTTCGGTATCGACACCGGTTTCGCACACGACGGCAACGCCCCGACCGGCAACGACCGAGGTTCCGAAGTGCACCAGAGTCAAACGCTCCGCGAGTGACGTATTCGAGGCGAGGGACGCGCTGGGGTCCTTCGTAATCGGCAAGGACTCGCCGGTGAGTGACGCTTCGTTCACCCGCAGCGCGGACGCCTCGAGGAGTCGAGCGTCTGCGGGAACGGCGTCCCCTTCCTCGAGCTCGACGACATCGCCCGGAACGAGCTGCCCGCTCGGTACGACCTGCACTTCGCCATCGCGGCGTACCCGAGCGGTCGGCGACTCGTAGTCGAGGAGCGCATCCATGGCGCGTCGGGCCCGCAGCTCCACGGCGAAGCCGATGGCCGTGTTGATCACGAGGACGACCGCGATCGCTCCCGACTCGAGTGTGTCGCCCAGGAGGGCTGCCACGACGGCGGCCACGAGCAGCAACAGGACGACGACACTGCGGAACTGATCCACCAGAATCCGCCACGCGGGGAACGGCCGAGGACGCGGCAGCTCGTTCGGCCCGAAGCGGCGAATCCGTTCCCGCACCTCCGGATCGGAGAGTCCCTCCGAGCGACTCTCCAGGCGGGACAGGGCCTCCGACGGATCCAGAGCATGCCAATCACGCCGCGACGTCGACGCCTCGGACACCGTCATGGCAGTCCAGCCCCGATTCTCAGAACCACGTACACCACGTACAGCGCAACGAGCGTGATCGCCTCGTGCCGCTGAACCCCGCGACGACGATGGAGAAAGAAGAGGAGCGCGCAGGAAAGAACGACGAGCGCGGGCAGATCGAAGGACACGGTGCCGGACTCGACCCGAAGGGGGTGGATCACGGCAGCGAGGCCCACCGGGACGAGCAGGTCGAAGATGTTGCTTCCGATCACATTCCCGACCGACATGCTGGCGCGCTTCTCGACCGCCGCCCGCAGGGACAAGGCCAGCTCCGGCAGACTGGTCCCTGCCCCGATGAGAACCACGCCCAGCATGGTCTGAGACACGCCCAGCGTCTCCGCCAGACCGATCGCACCCGTCACGACGGCGTGTGCACCGACCGTCACCACGAGAAGGCCCAGGGCGATCTCCGCCAGCGGAGGCATGCGTGTGCGGAGCGCCTCGATGGATTCGACCTCCTCCGCCTCCAGAGGACGCCGCCGTCTTTCTCCGAGCAGAAGGCCGGCGATGTAGATGCCCCACGCGAGCAACAGGACCGTGCCCTCGACGGCGCTCACCGATCCGTCCCACACCACCACCCAAACCGCGGCGACGGAAAGCATGAGGACCGTGCCATCTCGGCGCGCCATGGTGGGTGCGACCGGAAGGTACGTGACGATCCCCGCGATCCCGATCACGAGAGATCCCTGAGCGATGACACTCCCCAGAGCCGAGCCGACGATCACACCGGACGCGTCGATGCCCCGGAGTTGCTGGATACTTCCGCCCACCGCCACGACGACCTCCGGCAGATCCGTACCGAGCGCCAGGATCGCCAGACCGACGAAGCCCTCCGAGAGTCCGAAGCGCTCACTCAGCTTGACCGCACCACCAACCGCGAACTGCGTCCCGGCCCAGAGTCCCAAGACCCCGGCGACGAGCAGGACAAATGACATCTAACGCCCGGCCGGGGCCCCGTACGGGAAGAGGGTCGACAAGTCGACGTTCTCGTACGGCAGGGCGTCGAGGTATGTCGTGCCCACGAACGGACCCGGCGCCTCTACGACGACGATCGAGGGTGCGAATCCGGTCTCGTCGAAGCCCCGTCTGAAGTGCACGCGTGACTTTACCACAAAGACATCGAAGTCGTCGGGGTCGAGAGGGCCGAAACGGAATGATTCCGGATCCGTGATCTGTGTGTACGCCGGTACGAGAATGACGGCACTCCCGTTGCCGTAGCGGACGACCGCGACCACGTCGTAGCCCCTCCACTCGCCCAGGTACGCGAGCTCACCCGTAAGCCTGACGGGCGTGCCGCCCGAGGGTGTGAAGCCACCGACCTCGTCATCGAACGGATCGCCGACGGAGGCGCCGGACTCCACCAGACGATCCAGGGCGGCAGGATCACTGATCGCTCCGTGCAGAACCCGTTCGATACCCGCCTCTTCGAACGCCTTGAAGATGTGCGTGGCATCACCGGGGCGATCCGAATGGTCCCCTACCGCCACGGGTACGGCACCGCTGCGCACGGCGTTCCTCACCTGTCGTGCGGCCTCGTCCGGCAACGGATACCCGCCGATCGCGAAGTCCTCACGAACTCTCCAGATGAAGTCGTTCATGTCGTCCGCGATCCTGTCCGCCAGCGCCTGGTCGCCGTTCGTCATGACGTGAACCGTGGCGCCCACATCTGGGACATCCGACCAGGGATATCCATAGAAGACGCTGACGAAGGCGTCGTCCTCCCTCGCCTCCCACCGTCGCGCCCGCTCCATGATGTCCATCGATGGCGACTGGCCGGTCCATTGGAGCACCGTCGCCGTGATGACGCCGGGCTTACGCGTCGCCGTCGTCGGCGTGTACGTCCCCGCCATCACCCGGTGGACCGCCCGTGCAGCCCGCCCCCCCTGCACCGTCGCGTCGTAGTGCGGGTACCGCTTCGTCACGAACGCGAAGTCGGCATGTCTCAGGAATTCCTCGTCCTCGTTCCCGTGCAGATCGAAGGTGCCAGCAATCGGCACGTCAGGACCAACCACCTCTCGGAACCTCCGCGCGATCTCGGCCTCGGGACGGGGCACGTCCCGGACGGCCATCGCCCCATGAAGTGCGAGGTAGACGCCATCGACCGGCATGGCCGCCTCGAGATCTTCGATCATCGCATCGAGGAAGCCGTCGAACGCCTCTTTTGTGTTCCAGCTCCGCGAAGACCCGCCGAAAACACCGGACGGAGATCGCAAGCCGACAAGCTCGATGTCGCCATAGTCCTCAGCCTGCGACACGAAGCCTCGGACGTACGAGCCCGACGTCAGGACTTCATCTCCCTCGAGCCGGCCCTGCCAGTCCTCGGCCGAGATGTCACCGCCCGGGCAGAAGGTGCACGTCTCGTGCTGGAAGGACGCGACGACAACTCGGTATGAGGCCGCATCCACACTGCCACCACAGGAGGCCAGTACCAAGCCGCAGAGTGCCAAACCTGCCGCGCGTCCGGACGCGCCTGTCCACCTGAAGAAGTCGAACCCGGTGTCCATAGGAACTCCTGTGAGGGGTTGAGCGGGCAAGTTGAGGTCGTGACTTCCCGACCAGCAACCGTGAGGCGAAGACGAGAGGGTGCGTTCCCACCCCTGGAACAAGACTCTTGCCATCGGTCCGCCCGCTGGACTGATTCGGGCATGACCGCTTCGCTTCGATGGACCCGACTGCTTTTCCTGCCCGTCCTCGCACTGGCGGCGTGCGACGGTGACGCCCCCTCGGCGGACGACTCCGAAGCCGCCCAGGGGACCGATCTTTCGCCCGCGTTCTCGCGCCTCCAGGAAGAGATGTTTTCCTCCCCGGGTGCGCAGACGAATGCGTGGGCCGATTACGACGGAGACGGAGACCTCGATCTCTTCGTCGGATTCCGCGGTGCACCCAACCGGCTGTACCGGAGCGATCAGGGAAGCTTTGTCGACGTCGCGGCAGACGTCGGACTGGCGGCAGCGGAGGAGACGAGAGCGGCTGCATGGGGCGACTTCGATCAGGACGGGGACCCCGACCTGTACATCGGCTTCGCCGCACTCGGGATCGACAATCGTCTCTATCGAAACGACGGGGGCACCTTCGTCGATGTGGCCGGCGACGTCGGGGTCGCTCAGAGTGGCACGACCCGACAGCCTGCGTTCATCGATTACGATGGAGACGGAGATCTCGACCTGTTCGTGGCCTTCCGTGACCGGCCCAACACGCTCTTCCGCAACGACGGAGGGTCCTTCACCGATGTGACCGACGAGAGCGGTATCGGCGACGAGCGACGCACCGTCGGCGTGTCGTGGTTCGACATGGACGGCGATGGAGACCTCGACGCGTTCGTCGCCAATCAGAACGGCGATGAAGACGGGTTCTTCCGAAACAATGGTGACGGAACCTTCGACGACGTCGCCGCAGCACTCGGGATGAATCAGCCCGGCCGGGCCGAGGACCTCGGGAGCGTCGGCACCGCGGTGGCGGACTACGACAACGACGGAGACCTCGATCTCTTCGTCGCCTCGTACGGCCCCGACGTCCTTTGGCAGAACCAGGGCGACGGCACCTTCGTCGACGCTGCACCGGGTACACCTCTGGCAGGAGATCACCACTCGGTGGCCGCGGACTGGGGCGACGTCGACAACGACGGCTGGCTGGATCTGTACGTCGACACCTTCCTTGCCTCCGAGGCCGAGGCTCGTGACTACCTCTTCCGGGGAGGCCCGGACGGCTTCCGGGATGTCCTGCCGGCGTCGATGCTGGAGCGGGGCGCAAGCCATGGAGTGCGTTTTGCCGATTACGACATCGACGGCGACGTCGATCTGTCGCTTACGAACAACCACGCGGATGGCACACACCCTCTCTACCGGAACGATCTCCCGCCGAGGCAGTCGGTCCGTTCCCTTCAGGTCGCCGTCGTCGATCAGGCCGGTCACTGGGTCAGAGCCGGAACGACCGTGACCCTTCGTCGCGAATCGGATGGCTTCACCTCGGCTCGCCTGATCGACACCGGTGGCGGCTACGCGTCTCAGGGCGTGGGTCCGGTGCACTTCGGTCTGCCACCGGGCGCAGGACCGGTCAGCCTCACCGTCGCGTGGTTCGAGGCGGGTGAGCGACGCACCAGCACGGTCTCGGGGATTCAGCCCGAGGCGTTTCGATTCCAGTGGCTCGTGCTGCAGCTGGGGGTCGGCTAGAACCGACTGCGCGGAATGGCGTCGGCAGAGCCCGGAACTCGAGGAATCGACGGGGGCTAGACGTTCTCATGAACATCTCACGAATCGCATCGACGCTCGGCGCAGCCGTCCTTCTGGCCGGACCGGTCTCGGCCCAGACCGCCCCTCAGCCGCTCGAGACCGTCCGCAACTTCCAGGTCGTGGACGAGACACTCTCCTCCGCGGGGCAGATCGGATACGACCAGATCCCGCTCCTCGCTGAAGAAGGCTTCGACGTCGTCGTGAACCTCGCGATCGCCGACGAGCGCAGGAACGGCCAGGAGGGCTTCATCGTCGCCCAGAATGGGCTCACCTACGTGCACATCCCGGTCGACTGGGAGCGCCCGGAACTGGCCGACGTCGAAATGTTCTTCGACGTGATGCAGGCGAACGAGGGCCGGAAGGTCTTCGTGCACTGCTTCGCGAACATGCGTGCGTCGGCCTTCGTCTACATGTATCGCACGCTCGTCGAAGGTGTCCCGGACGCGGAAGCCCGCGCGACGATGAATGAGGTGTGGGACCCCGACGAGCTCGACCAGTGGTCGAGTCTGATCCGGCGCGCTCAGGCGGAGCTCAGTCGGAACTGACCTCCCGCAGGTTGTTGAATCGCAGGCCCCAGCCTCGAATCAAGGACTGGGTGCGTTTCTCGTCGCGGTGAAGGTGCCAGAGAGCATGCCGTCGGCGATATCGATCGTGCCGGTCATCGTACCGTCGTCCCCCAGCGTCCCCTCGTACACGACCGGAATGCTCTGCCCCTGGAGCGTCGCACTGAATCGGATCATCACCGCGTTACCGTCCACCGTACCACGGATTCCCTGATCGCCGAGCGTGTCGGATGAATAGCGCCCGGTCAGCGTGGAGCCGTCCTGCTCGAGTGTCATGGACGGGGTCGTTGCACCGTTGTCGGTGGTGACGGAAAGACTCCAACTCCCGGCCACATCGGCTTGAGCCCATGCCGCCGAGGGCGCGGCAGCGACCCAGAGCAGGCCGAACGCAAACACGGTCGTGAAACGTAAAGCTGTTGCAGCCATGCTGATCCTCCCCACCCCGAAGAGACGGTTTCAGGTCCGATGGCCGCTCCCGGCGGCCTCGGTCGAAGCTAGGCACGCCGACCCGGACGTCGCTAGTTGCCGAAGACCCGCCCGAGTAGCTGGGCGAACAGGCCCAGGCCGAAGAGCCCCAACACGAACAGGACCACCCCCACCCTGGGTGATGTGATCAGGCCCGCACCCGTCGAAAGGGTCAGCCACCACGGTAGACATGACGTTTCGTACGCACCGAAGCCCGGATTGGAGCCGTAATGGTGCGGAATCGTGACCCGAACGAAGTGAACCGACCGCTCGGCGATCCCGAAGGCGCCGATGACGAGGAGTGCCCAGGGCACCCATACGGGCCATCCGTCCACGAGGAAACTCTCCATCCGAAGTTGGGCGTCCGATCCTGACCTTTGACGCGGCGCAGGGTGCGGCGCAATCTGCGCGTCATGATCAATGCACACAGGATCGGTCAAAACTCGATCATGGAACGCCGCTTCAGCGTCCTGCCCTTCCTCGTCGGTGCGGTGCTTCTCGGGGGGTGCACGCCATCCGAACCGGAACTGCCGGACACCACCCCGGTCGTCGAGGACGCGATGGTCCTCATCCCCGAGACGGCGACGCTGGAGCGTGTCGGTGAGCTGATCATGGATCCGATGGCGGACTCCATCCACCCGGATCCACGCATGGCCGAGATGATCCGACTCGGATTCCAGATCAGCCAGGACCCGCAGACGTACGCCTCCGAATTCGTAGGCAACGATCTGACGTGCGGGAACTGCCACCTGAACGCCGGACAGCGGAATCGCGCGCTGCCGCTTCTGGGAGTCGCCGCGACCTTCCCGCAGTACCGCCGCAGAGACGACCGTCTCGTCAGCCTGGAAGACCGGATCGCCGGGTGCTTCAAGCGCTCCATGAACGGAACAGTGCCCCCCTACGACCACCCGGTCATGCTGGCCCTCGATGCCTACCTGAACTGGTTGTCCGAAGGGTTCGCGATGGGAGAGCGGCCCAGCTGGCTCGGCCAGAACGAACTTCCAGTCGAATCCAGGATCCCGATCGAGGCACTCGACGTCGATCGTGGCGAGGATCTCTACAACCTTCACTGCGCACCGTGTCACGGGCTGGACGGGCAGGGGATCAACCTGATCCTCGCCAAACCCGGCCCGCTCTGGGGCCCCATGTCCTGGAACGACGGTGCCGGAGCGGCGCGGGTCTGGAAGTTGGCCGGATACGTGAAGTACGCCATGCCCCTGACCGCCCCCGGGACGCTCACGGACGAAGAAGCGCAGCTGATCTCGGCCTACGTGAACTCGCACGAGCGGCCCGCCTATCCGGACAAGGAATCAGACTTTCCCGGAGGCAACCGCCCCGCGGATGCAGTCTACGACACGCTGGTCTTCCCCGTGCATCCGCTCATGAGGGGAGACGGCGGACGACCGTAACCCGAGGGACGCCTGCTCGTACTGCTCCAGTCCGTCCAAACTCCGAGGGCCGGTGGTCGGCCGCGTTGGCGCACACGTCTTCGATTCGTTCAACCAAGACGATGTTCGACGCCAGCCTTTCCCGCATTGTGGCCACTCCGCTACCACCGTAGGCTTGCCCACGCTCATCACGCCAGCTGCGACCGACTTTACGTACCTGTATCCATCCCGGAGACATCATGGCTTCGATCCGTCGCTTTTTCCCCGGACTACTCGCCCTCGCGCTTCTCGCGTTCGCTTACGCTCCGGCGCGCGCCCAGGCGGGCTCGTTCGGTAACTCCGTGGTCTTCGACGGTGACGCCATGTTGATCGGTGAGCCGAACAACACGTTCCGGCCAGGGATGGTGTACGTGTACGGGAAGACGGGCGACGAATGGTCGGAGACGACCATCCTCACGGCCCCGGACGCTCAGCGGGCCGACGGTTTTGGTGCCGTGCTCGCGGTGGCCGGAAACACGCTGTTCGTCGCGAACCGCGGGGGTGCGGTCTTCGCCTATGAGCGCAGCGGCATGGGTTGGGCGTTCCGTGAGATGGTGACCGAGGACGCATCAGCGGGGCTGGACCCGCGTTGTGACTTCAACGGGTATTGTGGAGTCGATTACGGGATCACGCTCGCGACCGACGGCGACTGGCTTCTGGTCGGGCACACACACGTGACGACGGACCGAACCCGTCTTCGTCCGAGGCAGCGTATGGCGACCGACGCGGTGCCGACCGAGCCAGCGGGCGAGGTCATCGCCTACCACCGCGGTGGCGACGGCTGGAACGAGCAGCAGCGTTTCTCGTCACCTGCGGCCGCGAACGCGGATGGCTTCGGTGCAGCGATCGCGTTCTCCGGGAATCGTCTTCTCGTCGGCGCTCCCGGCGCGACGAGCGGCGACGGGGTCGACGGTGCCGGGCGGGTCTTCGAGTACCGGATGGACGGCGGAGGCTGGCTGCACTCGGGCGAGCTTCGGGTGGACGCGAATACGGACGCGACGTTCGGAGCGCCGATCGTGACTCAGGACGACCGGGTCATGGTCGGTGCACCGTTCGACGATCAGGGCACGGGGGCGGTCTTCGTCTTCGAACGAAGTGGTGAGGCATGGTCTCAGGTCGGTCGGATGGATCATCCGGAAGCTCAGGAAGGGGACGTCTTCGGCGCAGCGATCGCTCTCGACGGAAGCGATCTCTGGATCGGTTCCCCGGTGACCCGGGGACTGGAGACCGGTGAGGCCTTCGTCGCGACAGCCGCCGGGATCCAGCGCTTCCGCTTTACGGAAGAGGAAACGAACAACGAAGACTCCTTCGGGCATCGAATCGTTACGGCGAACGGCGTGGCCGCAGTCACCGCGAGCGGACTCGATCACCAGGCGGGCGGCGTTTTCGTGTTCGAGAAGGGCGGTGACGGTCAGTGGGCCCAGACGCAGGTGCTGGTCAGCCCGCCCGATCAGATGGGCGCGGTCCTCGGCGAAGAGCGTCGTTGCTCTGAAGATGGATCGGTTGATGTCTTCGAGTGCACCGAGGTCGAACTCTATGCGTACGTCCCGACCTCTCTGCTCACTGCACCCGAGGACGCGCGCGGTGTCCGAGCGAACGACAACTGGGGATGGACCGACCCAGAGACGGGACGGGAGTACGCGCTCGTCGGGCGTAATGACGGGACCTCGTTCATCGACATCACGGACCCGATGAACCCGGTGCTGATCGGTGATCTTCCGAAGACGCCCCGGACACCCCGATCACAGCTGTGGCGCGACATCAAGACGTTCAAGAACCACGCGTATATCGTGGCGGACGGCGCTGGTGCACACGGTATGCAGATCTTCGACCTCACCCG
>CALHIO010000300.1 GCA_938030915.1 uncultured Gemmatimonadota bacterium | reverse complement strand
CCGCCCTCGCCCCAGATGTTGCCGTGGTACACATCGTGGTCGTCGGGGATGAAGGCCACCGGGATGTGGCGGAAGATCTCCCGGTACGACCAGCCGAACATGTACCACTTGTGGAGCATGTCGAGCGAGGCGGTCTCGATGCTATCGGTCTGGATTCCGAATCCACCCGAGCCCTCGTAGAACTGGTCGCCGAGGAAGAGCGCGAGGTCGGGCCGGTGCGCCGTCACGTGACGCACGATGTCGGCGTCGGGGAAGCCGTGGTCCGCGTTGCAGCTGAAGACGGCCGCCCGGACCGGCGTCAGGCGATCCGGTTCGGCGGCGATCGTGCCCGCGTAGTCGAACGTCCGGGCACCGCTCCGCAGTGGAAGGGCGAGGCGCACACGGTACTCGGCGGGTCGGGTCCCGTCCCACCCCTCCACACGGAACCGTGCAGTTCTCGACAGCCGGTCGATTCCGGCTGTCGCGATCGTCGTCCACGCGCCCTCTGGGGAACGCGTGTCGAGGCTGCACCGTGCGCCGGAGAGTTCTTCCACCGGAGCGAGCTGAGCGGTCAGCTTCAGCACGCCGCGGTGGGTCGTGTACTGCGCGAACATGACGGGGCCGAACGCGGCGTCCGCATCCGCGGTGATGCCGCGACCCGAGATCGACCAGTCGCGGAAGACCGCACCCGCACCCGGCCCGGCCGGCGCGACATGGCTGAGGAGGGCGAGGTTTCCGATCAGGTCGTCGGCGGGGAGGTCGTCGCGGGCGAAGGTCGCGTGCTCGGCTCCCGTGTCGGCGGATCGGGCTACGAGCACGACGCGGGCATTCGAAGCCACTCGTACCACCGTCGCCTCGAGTCGCACGGAGCCGTCGCCGGGGAGCACGGCCTCCGAGCGCCGGTCACCGATCACGAGCACGCCGGACCCGTCGATCCCGACATCCAGCCCCTCGCCGTGCACGGCCGCCGAGCGCACGTCGTCGACGCGCCCCTTCAGCCCCAGGCGGAAGCCCGTCACCGAGCCATGGCCGCCGGCCGGTCGGACGACATCGACCGAGGTCGCGAAGTCCGCGCCCGTCGCGGTGTGCGTCAGGCAGTGGAGCGTACGGTTGGGTGCACGCACGCCGCACACGAGGCCCCCGTTCGCCACACGCCAGTCCTGAAGCCGATTGCCCCAGTGCTCGGGCCCGGCCCAGTGCATGTCCGGCCACTCGTGCCAGCGGCTGACGAAGCCGGGTTCCTGGGCGGACAGGAGTCGGGTGCCGAGCCGCTCTGAACCGACCGCCGCGAGCATCATCAGCTTCAGCGTCTCACGCCGATCCATGGTCAGTTGGCCTCGCCACGGTAGAGGGGGTTCGGCTCGGTCGGCAGGAACGCATCGACGTCCGTCCACCACGCCTGCAGGCGGGAGCGAAGTTGCTCCGTCAGTTCAGGGCGCGCGGCGGAGAGGTCGTCGGTCTCCGATACGTCCGACGTGAGGTCGTACACCTCCCACCGGTCGTCCTCGAAGAAGTGGATCACCTTGTACGGTCCGCGACGCAGCGCGCTGGCAGGTGTGGTGCGCCATGTGCCCGCGACCGAGCGGTCCGCCTCGAGGTACGCCGGGAAGTGCCAGACCAGATCCCGCTCCGGGACCTCCCCGGAGCCGGTCAGCGTCGGGACCAGACTCACACCGTCGAGCGGCTGATCCTCGGGAAGAGAGGCGCCGGCGAGCTCGGCGAACGTCGGGTACAGATCGAGGCCGATCACCGGGGTCGCGGAGGTGGAGCCCGGTGCGATCCCTTCAGGCCATCGCACCATCAGCGGGGTCCGGATTCCGCCCTCGTACAGCATGCCCTTGGAGCCGCGCAGCGGCGCCATCGAGGTGACCGGCCCGAAGCCGCCGTTGTCCGACGCGAAGATCACGACCGTGTTCTCGGAGAGGCCCCGCTCTTCGAGCGCGTCGAGGATGCGTCCCACCCCCTGATCGAGACTCTCGATCATCGCTGCGTACGTCGGGTTCTCGTGCCCGTCTGCGGGAGGCTTCGTCCGGTAGCGCTCCGTGATCTCCTCCCTCGCCTGGATCGGCGTGTGCACGGTGTAGTGCGAGAGGTAGAGGAAGAACGGCCCGCCCTGCGACCGGTCGATGAAGTCGATGCCCTCGTCGACGAGGCGTTCGGGCAGGTACTCGCCTTCTGCGCCGTCTTCGAGTCCGGGGACACGCCGATCGCCGCGCGCGTAGGGGTAGAAGTAGTCCGGGGGCGCGCCGGCCTCGTTTCCTGCGATCGACCAGGTGAAGCCCTGATCCTCAGGGAGGAATCCCTCACCGCCGAGGTGCCACTTGCCGGCATGGCCCGTCGCATACCCGGCGTCCGAGAGCACCTCCGCGATCGTCACGACGTCGAGGCCGAGCGTCGTTTCGTTCTCGACTGCGAGGAGGGCCCGCTCTTCGGCTGGTCCACGCTCGGACGAACCCACCGTATAGATCCCAGTGCGCGGGGCGTACTGTCCGGAGATCAGAGCGGCCCGGCTCGGGGCGCAGTTCGGCGCATTCGCGTATGCGTCGGTGAAGCGCATGCCCTCCGCGGCGAGGCGATCGATGTTCGGCGTCTCGTAGAAACCGCTGCCCTGCACGCCGAGGTCCCGCCACCCGAGGTCGTCCGCGTAGATGAGGACGATGTTCGGCGGGGCGGGGGAAGGGGTCGGGGAGCAGGAGGTGGCGAGGAAAAGGAAGGGAAGCAGCCACGCGGCGCGCCCTGGACGGCCTCGGGTCGGATCGCGTCGGGGGAGGGGCTTCATGCGGGGCTGGTTGCTCGGGCGGGGTTGGCGTCCGGGTGTGTCGCGGCAACGTGGGCCGTTCGGCGCGCGCTCGCGAGCCCGGACATCAGGTCAGGCGATGGCACTCAGCACAATTGTATCGGTCAGTGCGAAACCGGCGTGTGCGGGGTCGAACGACCGCGGACGTTCAGGCACTGTGAGAGTCGCAGCTTTGACCGCCGTGATCCCCGTCTGTTACTTAGTCGGAGGTGTCACGCTGACGGAGACCGTACATGAAGAAGGCAGTACTTCTGTCGCTTGTCTTGATCACGGTTGTGCCATTGGCGCTGGGGGCTCAAGCGCAGGTGGACCACTACGACGTCGTGATCCTCGGAGGTCGTGTCGTCGACCCTGAGACGGGGTTCGACGGTGTCGCGAACGTCGGACTCATGGGTGACCGGATTGCCATCGTGACCTCCGTTCCGATCTCCGGCGAGAGGGAGGTGGATGCTCGTGGCTTGGTCGTAGCGCCTGGCTTTATCGACCCGCTGACCTCCGTGGGAGCCGCTCTCCTGCCGAGTGCTCGCTACAAGGTCACGGATGGAGTGACGACCGTGCTCAGCTTGCACAACGGGCCGGTCGATGTCGACGCGATGTACCGATCGCTGGAATCTGAGGATATGCTGCTGAACTACGGCACCCACGTCGGCCACGGGTCGCTGCGCAACGCCGTCGGACTGTCCGCCGGAGACGAGGAAGAACGGGGGGTGACCGCAACGAGCGACCAGGTCGACCAGATTGTCGAGCTGGCCCGTCAGGGGATTCTGGACGGGGCGCTCGGGATTGGCTTCGGGATTCAGTACCAGCCCAGCACTACGGAAGAAGAGGTCTTTCGGCTGTTTCAGCTGGGCGCCGCGTACGGAGTACCGTCGCATGTGCACATCCGCTACCTGGGTCCCCAGCGTCCCGTGAACAGCGTGAAGGCGATCCACGAGGTCATCGCTACAGCTGCGGCGACCGGTGCTTCAGCGCATGTCGCTCACGTGAACTCAACGTCCCCGAGGGATATCGACCTCGTCCTGAATTTGCTCGAGGGCGCAGCGGCAAACGGGGTCGATGTATCGGCCGATGCCTATCCCTGGGAGGCGGGCTCGACCGGCCTCGAATCATCCGTCTTCGATCCGGGCTTCAGAGAGCGCATGTCGATCGATTACGGAGACATTGAGCTCGTCAGCA
>CALHIO010000299.1 GCA_938030915.1 uncultured Gemmatimonadota bacterium | reverse complement strand
ATGGCGTCACGGCTCTTCTCCGGGGCTGGGACCGCAGGGGTCCGTAGGCTATATGGGTAAAACTACGGACGCACGTTAACCGCCGGCCTCGGGGAGCGCGAGCGCGATCAGGCGCCCCGTCGTGTCGCGATCGCCCACCGCCACAACGATGAACTGCCGCCCGTTCGACAGGTACGTCATCGGCGCACCGGACGTCCCGGCGGGAAGGTCCATCTCCCAGACGACGTCACCCGTCTCCTTGTCCCACGCCCTGAACGCCTTGCCTCCGGCGATCGGAAGAATGGAGAGTGCGTCCTCGGTACCCTCACCGATGAAGAGCAGCGTCCGAGTGAGAAGAGGAGCCGGACGTCCACGCTGACCCAGCCACGGCAGGTCGAGGTCGGCGATCGCCGGATGATCTCTGGGCCCCGGTCCGTTGGCCTGCATCCAGACGTGCTCACCGCTGTTCATGTCGATCGCTGTGATCCTTCCGTACGGGGGTTTCAGGAGCGGCAGGCCACCCGGCATCGGCACCTCGCGCGGAAGGCCCCGGATATACCGGTGGTCCGAACTGTCCGGGAGCGGCGGCGGCACGAGTGCGGTCACGTTGGGTGAGGTGACCGAGGGGATGTACATCAGTCCGGTTTCGGGATCGACGGCCGCCCCGCCCCAGTTGGCGCCACCTACCCAGCCGGGCATCAGAATCGTGCCCCGCTTCCCGTCGACGCCCCTGACGGTCGGCGGTGTGAACATCGGGCCATACACGAAGTCGTCGAGGATGTCCTCGGCCTCGGCACGCAGTTCCGGCGTGAAGTCGATCAGGTCGTCGACGGTAATTCCCTGATGATCGAAGGGCGCTGGATGCGTCGGGTACGGCTGCGTCTCGGCCGCCACCTCTCCGGGCACGGGTGATGGGGGCACGGGTCGGTCCTCGATCGGCCAGATCGGCTCTCCCGTCTCACGATCGAATGCAAAGACGAACGCCTGTTTGGTGACTTGTGCGACGACCTTCCGTGGAACTCCGTCGACGACGACATCCAGTACGTTCGGGGCGGCAGGCGGGTCGTAGTCCCAGAGGCCGTGTCGTACCATCTGGTAGTGCCAGATCCGCTCACCCGTGTCGGCATCGACCGCGACGACCGACTCTCCGTAGAGGTTGTCTCCCGGGCGCGCTCCCCCGTACCAGTCGTTCGTCGTCGTCTTCAGGGGAAGGTAGACGTGTCCAAGGTCGGCATCGGCGCTCATGAGCGTCCATACGTTGCCGTTGCCGCTGTAGACCCACGACGAGTCCGCCCACGTCTCGATCGCCGGGTCGCCGGGTTCCGGAATGGGATTGAACCGCCAGCGAAGCTCGCCCGTACGGATATCGTACGCGCGCACGTACCCCGGAGGAGCTGTCGTCCAATTCCGGTTCGGGACCATCGCAGTCGTCCCGACGACGACGACGTCACGCACCACGAGGGGCGCCGACGTCCACGAGTACGTCAGGACTCGTGGATCGGGATCGTCCGCGAGGTTCACGGCACCCGTCCCGCCGAAGTCCGCGTCAGGCTGGCCGGTTGCCGCGTCGAGCGAGACGAGATACTCACCTGAACCGAGGAGGATGCGCTCCTCGGTGCCGTCACTCCAGTACGCGACGCCGCGGTTCGAGCGTCCTGCGGGCACGTCGCGAAGCCCCGACGCGTAGGGGTCGTAGCGCCAGACTTCCTCTCCGGTGCTGGGATCGAGGGCCACGGCCTGGCCCATGTTCGTCGAGGTATAGAGGCGGTCGCCGATCTTGATCGGCGTTGCCTGATAGTTGGGATTCACAGACGCGCCCTCGTGCTCCCCGCCGAGCCGATAGTCGGCGGACTCCCACACCCAGGCGACTTCGAGATCCCCGACGTTCTCAGCCGAGATCTGATCCAGAGGTGAGTACTTGGAGGCGGCAAGGTCGCGCGCGTAGTGCGGCCAATCCGCTCCATCATCGACCGTCGTCTCTCGCGAGCACCCTACGAGGATCGTGGGGAGCATGAGCAACAGCGTGAGACGAGTGAAGGGTCGCATGTGGGGCATGGGGACTCCGGTAGGGAATGGAGGAAGGCCGCGAAGATGGTCCACGTGGCGCCCGTGCGGCAAACCGTGTTGCCCCGTGTCATGGTCAGCACGACGTTGGCGGCCTGTACTCGGGAGTCGGCCGAGGGAGGGGCGGAGCGTCCGCTCGTACCCCGTGGCCGAATCTCCAGCCGCCGTAAGGGAATGCGTTCTGGGAGACTTCTATGGGTTGTGACATGCGTTGGCGATGGATCCGTCGGGTCGGTGCGATCACGTGGCTCGTGGCGGGCGTGCCATCGAGCGTCGCGGGGCAGCAGCTGACGCTGACGCCCGACGCGTACGGGCAGTGGGAGCGCCTGGGCGCGTTCCATCTCGATCCGACCGGCACGTGGGTGGTGACGGCCGTTGCGCGTGTGGACGGGGAGGCGGAGTTGCGGCTCGCGCGTGCCAATGGCGAGGGTGAGGGGCTGGTCCTGGCCCATGGCCGCGCACCCGAGTTCACTGCCGACGGACGCTGGCTGATGTACCGAAAGGGTGTGTCCGCGGCTGAGGCGGAAGCCTCGGACGAGCGCATCGAGGACAGGCTGGGGCTGGTCGACCTCGAAGCCGTGCACGACTCCGTCCTCTTCGATGTGCGGTCGGTCGAACTCCGAGACGACGGCATCTGGCTGGCGGCGCTCGGAGTACCGGCCGCGGATACCGTGGGCGCCGATCTGATCGTGATGAACCCGGGCACCGGTGCCCGGACGTCGATCGGTAACGTCGACGAATTCGCGTGGCAGGACGGAGGCCGCTACCTGGTCGCGACTCTGCGGACCACGTGGGGCACGGCCAACGGTGTCGTCCTCTTCGATCCAGAGTCGGGGATCCTTCGTACGATCGAATCTGGTGACGCCGATTATCGGGCTCCCACCTGGCACGAAGCGACCGGGCAGCTCGCTGTGCTTCGGGCGGTAGAAGACGAGAGCCGGGAAGAGGCGACGCACGACATCCTCGTGTGGTCGGACGGCGGATCCACCGATGGGCCCCGGGTGCTCGACGCCCGTCGGGTCCCCGAATTCGGGTCGAGCATGCGCGTCACCGAATATGCGGGGATCGCGTTCTCGGACGATGGCCGGACCCTGTTCGTCGGCGTCCGACCGTGGGAGCCGACCGGGGAGGAGGATGGTGAGGAGGCCGACGACGAAGCGGACGTGACGGCCCCCGAGGGTGACGAAGATGCGGATGGCTCGGACGATGTCGGACCGGCCGACGTGCAGGTCTGGCATTGGAACGACGACGAGATTCTCCGTGCGCAGGAGTACGGGGCGGGGCGCATCTCTCGTCAGACGCTGCTCGCCGCCTGGCATATGACGAATGACGACGTCGTGATGCTCGGAACCGAGCTCGACGAGCCGGTCCGCATGGTCGCAGGGGGCGCGTGGGGCATCGTGCCGGACCACGACCCGTACCTCTTCGAGCGGCGCTTCGGTGCCCGAACGGCGGACTGGTACCGGGTCGATCCGGTCACTGGTGATCGTGAGAGGATCGTGGCAGGAGCCGACTTCGACGTTCAGGCGCACGCAGATCTCGGCCGCGCTCTCGTCTATCACCTCGATCGGTGGGAGGTC
>CALHIO010000298.1 GCA_938030915.1 uncultured Gemmatimonadota bacterium | reverse complement strand
AGGCGCATGTAGCCGCCGCCGCTGAAGCCGGCGTTCCGCTCACCGTGGGCCTCAACTTCCGCTACCTCGCGGTGACGCGAGCCCTCAAGTCGCTGTTCGCAGAGGATCGCCTGGGTCGTCCCGAGTTTGGTCGGTTCACGTATGAAAGGTGGCGTGACGGTCACCAGCCGCATCTCAACAAGTATCCCCTGACCATGGCACAGCCCATGCTCTGGGAGCAGTCCATTCACCACTTCGATCTCATGCGTTTCGTCTACGATGCGGAGCCGGAGCGGATCTCGGCACGCACGTTCAACCCGTCGTGGTCGATGTATGCGGACGACGCAAACGTCGGTGCGCTGATCTCGTTCTCGGGTGGTATCGAAGTGACCTATCAGGGAACGTGGGCTGGCAACTGGCAGCAGATGGGTTTCGAGTGGCGGACCGAGTGCGAGCGTGGGGTCGCCGTGCAGGGAGACATGTTCGGTGATCTCGGATATGCCTTTCGAGACGACCCCAAGCTCTCCACTGTCTCGCTTGGAGATGAGGAGCCGTGGGTCGACGACGCCCGGGGTCTACTCGAAGATTTCGTCAGCCACTTCCGGGACGGCACGCCGCTGCCGTGCTCCGGGGCCGACCACCTGAACTCCCTTCGCATGGTCGAGGCCTGCATTCGGGCCTCGTCCGGCGAGGGGACCGTGAGCCTAAACGAATGATGGGGATGATTTGCTCATGAAGCGTTGTACCTCTCCGTTCCGGACGATCGTCGCTGTATGCCTCGGCGCCGCTCTGCTCGGCGGCTGCACTCAGCAGTCCGACGACACGATCGTGGTCGGCCTGAGTGCCGACATCACGACGTTCGAACCCGGGATGATCTCCAGCCGCGACAACGCGAACATCGCGCGGCACATCTTCGGTTCACTCTTCACACTCGGCCCGGACGGCGAGCACATCCCGGAGCTCGCGCATACGCTCGAGATCAGCGAGGACGGCACCGGCTACACCTACACGCTCAACGAGGGACTCACCTGTCACGATGGTGAGCCGCTCACGGCGGAGGACGTTGCCTACGCGTTCAACCGGATCGCGGACCCTGCCAACCGGTTTACGGGCAACTCACCGGGGTTTGTATACACGTCGATCGGCTTCCAGAGCGCCGAGGCGCTCGACGAGCTGCGGGTCAGGATCAATATCGCGCAGAAGAATCCGATCGCCTTCGGACTCATCACCGAGCTCTACGTCCACTGCAAGGACGCCTATGAGCAGATGAGTCTCGATGAGGCGGCCGCCAACCCCATTGGATCGGGCGCGTACCGACTCGCATCGTGGACTCGGGGGTCCGAGGTCGTGCTCGAGAAGGTGCGCGAGCCGGCAAACTTCGAGCGGATCGTATGGCGGATCATTCCCGAAGCCTCGACACGCACGGCCGAGCTTATCGCAGGGAACGTGGACATCATCGCGAACGTCGTTCCGGAGCAGGTCGAGGCGATCAACAGCTCCGGGCGGGCGGAGGTCCAGATCGTGTCCGGCACCCGCCGGATGTACGTGGGCTTCAACCTCTCGGAGGAACATGCCGCGATGCCGGGTGGTGACGCGATTCAGGATCCTGCGGTCCGCCGGGCGCTTCAGTACGCGGTCGATGTGCCGACGATCTGCCGCCAACTCCTCAGTGTCGAATGCGAGCGTGCGACAGGTCTGGTGAATCTGGAGAATGCGAACCCGAACCTGGCACCGTACCCGTACGACCCTCAGGTGGCGGAGCGCCTCCTCGACGAGGCGGGATGGCCGCGCGGGGACGATGGGACGCGCTTCTCGATTCGGATGCAGGCGGGACAGGGACGCTACGTGAACGACGTCAACGTCGTGCTCGCGATCGTGCAGTACCTCGAGGACGTCGGACTCGATATCGATCTCGAGCTGATGGAGTGGGCGTCCGTTTACACACCACTCCTTCGCGAGCGGAGCACCGGACCACTCTTCTTCCTCGGTACGGGCGGTGGTCTCTGGAGCCCCATCTACGACATGACCGACATTGCTCAGGTCGGCTCCGGCACCAATTACACGCACTGGAGTGACCCCAGATGGTTCGATCGGTGGTCGGATATGGTGAATACGGACGACATGGACGAACAGCGCGCGATCATCGACGAGATGCTGGAGGTCTTCTACGAGGATGGACCGTGGCTGCACCTCTACTTCCAGCCCGACTTCTACGGTGTCTCGAACCGAATCGCATGGACCGCTCGTCGTGACGAGCACGTCGAGATCTTCGAGGCTTCGCTGAGGTAGCCACGGATGGGTGCGTACATCGTCAGGAGACTGCTCCAGAGCGTCATCGTCGTGATCGGCGTAACGCTCGTGAGCTTCCTCGCACTCCAGGCGGGTGGCGACCCCACGTACCTCTTCGTCAGTGAGCGAGCGTCGGCCGAGGAGATCGAGGCGACGCGCCGTGCACTGGGCTTCGATCGGCCACTGCACGAGCAGTACCTGAGCTTCGTCGCGGACCTCACTCGGGGCGACTTCGGTCAGTCGCTGTCGTACCGGCAGCCGGCGATGGAGATCGTGCTCGATGCTCTTCCGGCCACGATCGAGTTGACGCTGTTTTCGATGCTCCTCGCCCTGATTCTCGCGATTCCCTTCGGTGTACTTGCGGCGATCAACCGCGGCACCGCGTGGGACGGGTCGATCACGACGATGTCGATGCTCGGTCAGTCGATTCCGTCGTTCTGGATGGGGATCATGATGATCCTCTTCTTCGGACTGTACATCCGCCTCTTCCCCATCTCGGGGCATGTGCCGTTCCTCACGCCGCTGCTCGCCGGAGACTTTGGAACTGCCTTCTCCAACCTGCCGCGGACGATCTACCATCTCGTCCTTCCGGGGATCGCGGTCGGGACGTACTCGCTCGCGCGGAACACACGCCTCGTCCGGTCCTCCCTTCTGGAGGTGCTGGAGCAGGATTACGTGCGAACTGCGCGGTCGAAGGGGATTCCCGAACTCAGGGTGCTCGTGCACCACGCACTGCGGAACGCGTGGCTCCCCGTCGTCACGATCGTGGGGCTCGAGTTCGGCTTCCTGCTGGGCGGCGTGGTCGTCGTGGAGACCGTCTTCAGCTATCCGGGGATCGGCCGGCTTCTCTTTGCGGCGATCAATCAGCGGGATATCCCGCTGGTGCAGGCGGGCGTCATCCTCCTCGCGAGCATCTTTATCCTGCTCAACCTCCTCGTCGACCTCATCTACGTGCGGCTCGATCCGCGTGTGAAGCTGGCAGGAGGTCGGGGATGAGCGTGGCTCAGGGTGACGCGGCGGTGATGGAGAATCCGCGAGGCAGCGGATTCCGCAGCGAACTCCAGCGGGCAGGGCGCGTGATGGTCGCCGCCCGGTGGCCTGTCTTCGCGGTCGTCTTCCTCACGATCGCGGCGATCGCTGCGGTCTTCGGAGGCTGGCTGGCCCCGTTCGACCCGAATCGGCAGAACCTCGTCCTCCGGCTGGCTGACCCGATGACGGCCGGCCCGGATGGTGGTGTCTTCCTTCTCGGGTCGGATGCTCTGGGGCGAGACGTCTTTTCCCGACTGCTGTACGGCGCGCGCGTGTCGCTCACCGTTGGATTCGCGGCGATCGCGGTCGGCGGGACCATCGGCATCATCGCGGGGCTGCTCTCCGGATACTTCGGCGGCTGGATCGACGACGTGATCATGCGGCTCGGTGACATCCAGCTGGCGTTCCCGTTCATCCTGCTGGCGATCATGTTTCTCGTCGTGCTCGGCTCGGGCGTCTGGAACCTGATCCTCGTGCTGGGCATCGGGCAGTGGGTGACGTACGCGCGGATCGTGCGGGCGGACACACTCTCTCTCCGCGAGAAGGAGTTCGTGGAGGCGGCTCGAGCGATGGGAGACAGTACGCCCTCCATCATCTTTCGCACGATCCTTCCCAACATCCTCGCGCCCCTCACCGTTATCGCCTCCTTCAATGTGGCGAGCGTGATTCTCTCGGAGGCGGCGCTCTCCTTCCTCGGTCTCGGTGTCCCCCCGGAAGTCCCCACCTGGGGGAGCATGCTGGCCGAGAGTCGCGACACGCTCGTCGCGAACAAGTGGTGGCTCGCCGTCTTCCCCGGTGTGGCCATCATGCTGACCGTGCTCAGCTTCAACATCCTGGGCGACTGGCTCCGCGACTTCCTCGATCCGAGGCTTCGCGAGCGTACCTGACGACCCCCGTTCTGCGGGCCCGTCGACTTACCCATCTGCACTCATCTGCCGGAGAACGCATGAAGGTCGGAATCATCGGAGCGAGCTTTGCAAAGGCGGCGTTCCTGCCAGCACTTCGTCACACCCCGGGCACCGAAGTCGTCGCGATCGCATCGGCCCGCAT
>CALHIO010000297.1 GCA_938030915.1 uncultured Gemmatimonadota bacterium | reverse complement strand
GATGGGCTGACCAGAGTGCTTCGCCACAATACCATTGAGTTTCTCCCGAATATGCAAGATTTCTTGCGCGGCGATCTCGATATCCGACGCTGTCCCCTGCGACCCACCCGACGGCTGATGGATCATGATCCGCGAGTTGGGAAGCGCGTTGCGCTTGCCCGGCTCACCCGCCGCGAGAAGCACCGCGGCCATGGACGCCGCCATCCCGACGCAGAAGGTGGACACCGGCGCGCGCAGGTGTTGCATGGTGTCATAGATCGCCAGACCGGCGTACACGCTGCCGCCCGGCGAGTTGATGTACATGTAGATATCCCGCTCGGGATCCTCGGCGTCGAGGAAGAGGAGCTGCGCGAGGATGATGTTGGCGACGTTGTCGTCGATCCCCGTGCCGAGAAAGACGATCCGGTCCATCAGGAGCCGGCTGAAGATGTCGTAGCTACGCTCGCCGCGGCTCGTGCGTTCGATGACGTACGGAGGATAGATGGCCATTAGCTGCTGGGCGCCTCGGTGATTTCGGATTGCTCGAAAAGAAAGTCGAAGACCGCCTTTTCCGTCAGCTCACGCTCGAGAGACTCGATTCGGCCAGCCTTCTGGAGGTCTGCATACACCTTAGCGGCGTCGGTGTTGTTCGCCTCGGCGATTTGCTCGACGCGGTCGTCGATGTCGTCGTCCGTGGCCTGGAGGGATTGGGTTTCCGCGATCTGCTCGATCAACAGAATGCGCTTGACCGCCCGCTCGGCCTCCGGACGGATCTGGTCTCGGAACTCCGTGAGGCGCTCCTCGGGGATCTGAGACACGTCGCCCATGATGCCCTCCGAATACCGGCGTATCATCGAGGCCGGAACGTCGAAGGGATTGGCTTCGACGATGAGGTCGAGCAGCCGAGAGCGGGCAACCGAATCCGCCTGCTGATCGGCCTCCTTCGTCATGTCCTCGCGCACTTTCGTCGTCAATTCCGCCAGGGTCTCGAAATCACCCACCTGTTTGGCCAGATCATCATCGAGCGCGGGAAGATCCATCTGCCGACGGGCCGTGAGGGCGATACGGACCTGCTCGGAATCGCCCCGGCGGGACTCGTCGGGGAAATCATCCGGGAAGGCGATGTCGAAGTCGTTCGTTTCACCCGTCTCGAGGGTGAGGATGGAGGCCTCGATGTCCGGAATGGCGTCGCCTGAACCGATCACGAGCTCGTACTCACGTCCTTCGTCGACAGGCTCTCCCTCGTCATCGAGACGGGTGATCGTCACGGAGACCAGGTCCTTCTCGACCGGCTTGCCCTCGTCCAGCGGCTGCCACACACCATTCTGCTCCTGAATGCGCGCCAGCACTTCGTCGACCTGCTCGTCGCTGATATTCACCGCGGGTCGCTCGACGACGAAACCGCTGAGACGAGCGAGCTCGATGACCGGCTCGATGTCGAAGGCGATCGCAAAGGTGAGGTCCTCTTCGGGCGTGTACTGCAGGTCCTCGAGTTCCCCCTCACTGATGGGTCGAAGCTCCTGAGCGGCCAGAGCCTCCTTGTAGGCCGAGCCGATCAGCGTGTCGAGGGCCTCCTGGCGCAGCGCGCCACCGAAACGGTTCTCGATGACCTTCGTCGGCACGCGGCCCTTCCTGAAGCCTTTGAGGCGTGCGCGGGAAGCGAGCTGCTTGGCGGCTTTCCGCTCTTCGGCCTGCACGATCGAGGCGGGGATCGTCACGTTCATGACACGACGCCACGATTCCTGTTCGTCGATTGAGATCTGCAGGTCGGATACGTCCAGATTCATACCGTCACGCGGTCGGAGTGCTCGGGGGAACTGCGAAGTGCGAAAGGGGGGACTCGAACCCCCACGGCATGAAGCCACGGGATCCTAAATCCCGCGCGTCTACCAATTCCGCCACTTTCGCGCGGACGAGAAAGATAAACCCGGGTGCGTGGATGAAGAACGGGACGCAGAGGTGTGTCACCCCCGCGCCCCGTTTCGTCGACTCTCCGCTACCAGTGCGGCCCGACCGGGATACACCGAGTCGCGCGTCGTCTACGGCATCCGCACGTTCACGACCCGCTCAGCCCCGGCCCGGTCGCGGAAGTACAACGAGACGATCTCGCCGGGCTCCACTGCGTCGAGCGCGACACGCAGGTCCTGAGGTGAGTCGATTCGGGCTTCGTTGACCTGAAAGAGTTTCTGACCGACAAAGCCACCGATGTTCCGTCGCTCGGCCGCGCTGCCGCGCGCCACCTCGGTGAGGAGGACGCCACTGACTTCGTCGAAACCAGCTTCACGAGCCAGTTGCGCATCGATGACCTCGACCTGGATTCCGAGGCGCTCCTCCGCCAGGACCGGGCGTTCGGTGGCGATGGTCGCGAAGTTGTTGATCGGCGCTTCCCCGAGACGGATGTCCACACTCATCTCGCGACCGCCCCGGAAGATGGTCAGCTCGACCCGGTCACCCGGTCGTCGCTCGGCGATTTCGGCCTGGAGTTCGGAGACGTACCCGACCGGCTGGCCGTCGAGGGCGCGAATCACATCCTCCTGCTGCAGCGCACGAGCCGACGGACCGGAGTCGTCGACCGACTGGACCAGAATGCCCGATACGGACGGGAGTCCGTACGCCTCGGCATCCTCCGCCGCGACGTCGGTGATCTGCACCCCGATTCGGGGACGCTTCACGTACCCGTACTCGACCAGATCCTCCATGATGCGGCGAGCGAGATTGATCGGGATGGCGAAGCCGTAGCCCTGATAGACGCCGGTCGTCGACGCGATGGCCGAGTTGATGCCGACCACCTGGCCCTGAAGGTTCACCATGGGCCCCCCGGAGTTGCCAGGGTTGATCACCGCGTCGGTCTGGATGAAGTCCTCGATCGCGTACCCGGAGACGCTGGGATCGTCCGCGAAGCGAGGATCTCGAAAGATGTCGTTCTGCAGGAGACGCAGCCCGCGACCCCGCGCGCTGATGATCCCGGCCGTGACCGTGAAGTCGAGCTGTGTCGACGCACCGAAGCCCGGGTTCCCGATTGCGAGGATCCACTCACCGACGCTGATTTCGTCCGAGTTCCCGAAGGACATTGTCGGCAGGTCTTCTTCGACGTCCACCTTGATGACTGCGACGTCGGTGAAGGGATCGGCTCCGACCACGCGCGCCTGAAAGTAGCGGCGATCCGGAAAGTAGACGCGCACGTCGTTGGCGCCTTCCACCACATGGTTGTTGGTCAGGATGTACCCGTCCGGTGAGACGATGAAGCCACTGCCGCCCGCGATCGCGTTGCGTGGCTGCGGGTCGTCCCCTTCTTCGTCGAAGAACCGCCGGAATTGCTCGGGCACCTGACGGTTCCTGCTCTGGACCGCGCGGCGCGTCTCGATGCGCACGACGGCGGGCGTGACCGCGTCGGCGAGGTTCGTGAAGGCTTCACTCAGGTCGAGCGCCGGTTGTACGGCCAATGCAGGCACCTGCTCACCTTCGTTGATCGGTGGCATCGCATGGGAGGTGCTCGTCCATCCCAGTCCGCTCGCGAGTGCGACACCTCC
>CALHIO010000296.1 GCA_938030915.1 uncultured Gemmatimonadota bacterium | reverse complement strand
GGAGGCCTTTGGGGCGCTGGGCAGCGCGGTCTCCTCATTCGCGGGGATCACGTGGGATGATGTCGGTGCACGCGGGGCTGTCCTGAATGAATCCGTTTCGGTGACGGGAGACTGATGATGGAGCCGATCTCAGGAATTCCGGCCGTCATCGCGATGGTCGCCAAGAACCTCGGAATCTTCGGGCTGGTCATGGTCAGCGTGGCGTACGCCACGTACGCCGAGCGTCGCGTCTCGGCCTTCATTCAGGACCGGCGTGGTCCGAACCGGGTCGGGCCGTTCGGGCTCCTTCAGCCGATTGCGGACGGAATCAAAAACATCATCAAGGAGGAGACGCTGCCCGCAACGGCGTCGCGCTTCTTCTTCGTGCTGGCGCCCATCCTCGTGCTGGTCCCGTCCCTGGTGACGTTCGCGGTGATTCCGATCGCGGCCCCGCTTCCGACCCCGTGGGGCGTGGTCGACATGATCATCGCCGACGTGCCGATCGGCATCCTCTACGTCCTCGCCTTCAGTTCGCTCGCCGTGTACGGGGTCGTGCTGGGAGGTTGGGCGTCCAACAACAAGTACGCGTTCCTCGGAGGCCTTCGCGCCTCGGCGCAGATGGTCAGTTACGAGGTGGCGCTCGGCCTGTCGCTGATCGCCGTACTGATGCTCGCGGGGAACGTGACGCTGACCGAAATCGTCTGGCAGCAGCAGCAGATCGGGATGTGGTACGCATTCCCCCTCTCCCTCGCGTTCATCCTCTTCGTCATTTCGGCGTTCGCCGAGACGAACAGGCTGCCGTTCGATATGCCCGAGGCCGAATCCGAACTCGTGACTGGATACCACACCGAGTATTCGGCGATGAAGTTCTCGGCGTTCATGATCTCCGAGTTCGGTCACATGGTGACGGCTTCGGCGCTGATGGCGACGCTCTTCCTCGGCGGCTGGGATCTGCCTGGGTCGTGGGACAACGCATTCTGGTACAACGGCCAGCTGATCAGCGGATTCGCGGCCAACGGAGCACCGATCGCGGCGCAGCCGGCGGTCTGGAAGACACTCCTCACGTTCGGCGGATTCGCGGCCAAGACCGGCTTCTTCCTCCTGCTCTACATCTGGATCCGCTGGACGCTCCCACGCTTCCGCTACGATCAGGTGATGGCGCTGGGCTGGAAGGTCATGCTGCCCACGTCCCTGGCCTACGTGATGCTCATCGCGATGACCATTCTGGTTCTCGACGAGCTGGGCATGCAGTACGGCTTCTTCTACGGGCTCGTACTGACCGCAGTGAGCGGCGCCGCGACCCTGACCTTCATGTTCTTCCTCGATCGGGGTCGGACCATCGCGGGCGCGGCGGCCCAGAAGGCCCAGAAGATCGAGATCAAGACGATTCCCACGGCACTCACGTCCAGTGAAGCCGAACCGGCACCTGCGGGGGACTAGCAGAGCGATATGGCGATCTCAGTCAAAGTGATGCATCGGCCGGAGCCGGAGACGACCTCCTACCTCCGTGCCGCTCTCAGCGGGATGGCGCTGACCTTCAAGCACATGGTCAATCCGACCAAGGTCACGCAGCAATACCCAGAAGAAATGACGGATCTCAGTCCGCGGTGGCGGGGCACGCACGTGATGGAGCAGCACGCGGACGGACGCCCGAAGTGCGTCGCGTGCGGACTGTGCCCGACGGTCTGCCCGGCCAACTGCATTCGCCTCGTCGGGGGCGAAGACGATCAGGGTAACCGGTACCCGATCGTCTACGAGATCGACGAATTCCGCTGCATTTTCTGCGGGATGTGTCAGGAGGTCTGTCCGGTCGAGGCGATCCACGTCGGACGGCACTTTGAAAACGCCGAGTACACGCGCGACCGCTTCGTCTATGACCTCGACCGTCTGATGGAGCAGGACCACCCGTCCACCCTTCTGTGGGATCCCAGTGATCCCGCGTCGGAGTAGGGGCGCTCAGTCATGCTATCGGCGACCTTCCTCTTCTATCTGTTCGCGGGGCTCGCGATCGGCGGTGCGATCGGCGTCGTCATGGCGAAGAGCCCGGTTGGCAGCCTCCTCTTCATGGTCACCGCACTGGCGGCCATGGCGGGCACCTTCGTCCTCCTCGAGGCGCACTTCCTTGCCGCGATCCAGATCATCGTGTACGCGGGCGCCATCATGGTGCTCTTCCTCTTCGTGATCATGCTCCTGAATCTGGGTCACGACTACGAGAAGGATCTCAAGGGCGGCGCCTTTGCCGTCGTGTCCTTCGGAGTCATCGGTGGCATCGCGGGCCTCAGGGCCCAGCAGCTCGGTGCGACCGGAATGCAGGACGGCCCCGGCGGGGCGGCGATCGACGCCCTGATCGCCGAGCACGGCGCAGTCGGCGCGATCGCGACGGAGCTCTACACCACGTACGTCGTGCCCTTCGAGATCACGGGCATCCTGCTCCTCGTCGCGATCGTCGGTGCCCTCGTGCTGGCAAAGAGGGAGGTCTGATGATCACCGAAGCGCTCGTTCTCAGCGCCATCCTCTTCGTGATCGGCACCTTCGGCGTCCTCGTGCGCCGGAATGCGATCATCATGTTCCTCTGTATCGAACTTCAGTTGAACGCCGTCAATCTCAGCTTCGTCGCGTTCAGCCGCATGTTCGGCATCGAAGGGCAAATCTTCGTCTTCTTCGTGATGACCGTCGCTGCGGCCGAGGCGGCCGTCGGGCTGGCGATCATCATCTCGATCTTCCGTCACTACGAGACGGTGAACGTGGACTCCTTCAACCTCCTCAAGTGGTGACCGGCGTGATGGCATCACTTGCGGCCCTCGTGCAGGGCGGGGGACAGGCGGCAACCGAAGGCGGACATTTCGAGCCGTTCTTCCCCGGTCTCGTCGTCCTCCTCCCGCTCCTCGGCTTCCTGGCCAACGGCTACCTCGCGCTTCAGCACGCCAGAGCCTCGGCCGACGCGGTGCGAGGCGGCTCGGAGCTGGATCTCGGTGACGCGGCCTCGCGCCCGGCGACCCATACGCTTCCGACGTGGATCGGCCCCGGCGTCATGGCGGTCGCGTTCCTGATCACCCTGGTGAACTTCACCCGGATGCTGGGCGCTCACCTCGAGGAGCCGGTTGTCATCCACTACTGGACGTGGATCGCGACGGGAACGTTCACGGTGGATGCGGCGCTTCAGCTGGACCAGCTCTCGATGATCATGATGATGGTCATCACGGGGGTCGGAACGTTGATCCACGTGTTCAGCGTCGGCTACATGAAGGAGGACCCTGGATACCCGCGCTACTTCGCCTATCTGAACCTCTTCGTCTTCTTCATGCTCGTCCTGGTGATGGGGTCGAGCTACGCGCTGATGTTCGTGGGATGGGAGGGCGTCGGGCTCTGTTCGTATCTCCTGATTGGGTACTGGTTCAGCGACCGCGAGAAGGCGGATGCCGGCAAAAAGGCCTTCATCGTCAACCGGATCGGCGACGTAGGGTTCCTGATCGCGATGTTCCTGCTCTTCAAGAACTTCGGAAGCGTCGACTTCGTGCCGGTCTTCCACGATGCGGAGACACTCGTATACGGTGGCGGCCTCGTCACGGCGATCACGCTCTTCTTCTTCGTGGGAGCGATCGGAAAGAGTGCGCAGATGCCGCTCTACGTCTGGCTTCCGGATGCGATGGCCGGTCCGACACCGGTCTCCGCCCTGATCCACGCGGCGACGATGGTTACGGCGGGGGTCTACCTGGTCGCCCGTTCGTCGGTCCTCTTCGCACTCGCTCCTCTCTCGAGTGCGGTGGTCGCCGGAATCGGTGTCCTCACGGCCCTCTTCGCCGCCACCATCGCGCTGAAGCAGAACGACATCAAGAAGGTCCTCGCGTACTCCACGGTCTCACAGCTCGGCTACATGTTCGTCGGCGTGGGGGTGGGTGCGTACGCGGCCGGTGTCTTCCACCTCATGACCCACGCCTTCTTCAAGGCGCTGCTCTTCATGGGGTCTGGAGCTGTGATTCACTCGATGCACGAGGCGTATCACGCGACGCACAATCACGAAGACCCCCAGGACATGCGTAACATGGGCGGCCTGAAGGCCTTCATGCCCATCACGTGGGTCACGATGTGGATCGCGACGCTGGCGATCGCGGGGATATGGCCCTTCGCCGGGTTCTTCTCGAAAGACGAGATCATCTGGTACGCCGGTGCCTGGGCCGGGGCGGAGAACGCACCGTACCCGGGGCTATATACCGTCTACTGGATACTCGCCCTCGCAGCCGCGATGCTCACCGCGTTCTACATGACGCGGATGATGGTCATGACCTTCCACGGAGCGAACCGGACCGGGGACGAGGAGTCGAAGCACCTGCACGAGGCGCCGGCCGTCATGTGGGTACCACTCGCCATCCTCGCGGTGCTCTCGATCTTCGGTGGCTGGATCAACGTGCCCGAGGCGCTTCAGAGCGGCTGGGCCGGCCTGGGTGGCGTGCTCCCGATGAGCGAGTGGTTGCACCACTGGCTCGAGCCGATCACCGCTCAGGCGCATCACGTGCAGGAGGTCAACCTCGGACAGTACTCGTACTACGCGCCGTTCGGCGGCGGCGAGGCGATGTGGGCTGCGATTTCCACCGTAGCCGCCGCCATCGTTGTCGCTCTGTCCATCCGAATCGTGGGTGGCCGGACCGTCGTCGCGGTGAAGGACGACACCACCGAGCTGACCGGCTTCGCGAAGGTTCTCTACAACAAGTACTACGTGGACGAACTCTACGACCGGATCATCGTGCAGCCGATCGTCCGGGCCTCCCGCTTCTGCTGGAAGGTCATCGACGCCGGGATCATCGACGGGGCGGTCAATGCGGTCGGCTGGGTCTCGAAGGGGACGGGGTGGGTCGTGAGCATGTTCCAGACCGGCACCGTGAATACGTATGCGTTCATTCTCACCGTCGGGGTGCTGTTCGTCCTCGGCGCCAGCCTGTTCTAGGAGGCGCTGACCATGACCGCACTACTCGATTCGATCGGATACGCCCAGTGGGCGCTTCACGCGCTCATCTGGCTCCCGGTCCTCGGTATCGGCCTGGTGCTCTGGGCTGAAGAGGAGCGCGCGAAGACGGTCGCCTTCTGGTGGTCGATGTTCGTCTTCGTGCTCAGCCTCGGGCTCTGGTGGGCGTTCGACCCCGCATCGGGCGCGATGCAAATGGAGACGACGGCCCCGTGGATTCCATCCTGGGGCGTGAATTATTCCCTTGGGATCGACGGCATCAGCCTCTTCATGGTGCTTCTGACGACGTTCTCGACGTCGATCGCGATCCTCGGGTCGTTCAACTACATCAAGACGAGGGAGCGCGCGTTCTACGCACTCATGCTCCTCCTCGAGGCGGCGGTCGTCGGCGTCTTCGTCGCGACGGACGTCTTCCTCTTCTACGTGTTCTTCGAGCTCACACTCGTTCCGATGTACTTCATTGTCGGGATCTGGGGTGGTGAGCGCCGGATCTACGCCGCGATCAAGTTCTTCCTCTACACGGCGTTCGGGTCCCTCCTCATGCTGGTCGGCATTCTCTTCCTTTTCTGGAAGGCCAAGACGTTCATGGGCATGCCGACCTTCGCGTACGAGGACTTCCTCCTCGTGCCGCTGACCGGGACAGAGCAGATCTGGTTGTTCATCGCGTTCGCCCTGGCGTTCAGCGTCAAGGTCCCGGTCTTCCCGCTGCACACCTGGCTGCCGGACGCGCACGTCGAGGCGCCGACGCCCGGCTCGGTGATCCTGGCCGCCGTGCTGCTCAAGATGGGGACGTACGGGTTCCTGCGGTTCCTCCTGCCATTCTTCCCGCTGGCGTCTCAGCACCCGACGGTCGTGACGACGATGCTCGTCCTCGCGGTGATCGGGATTCTCTACACTGCGTGGGTCGCAGCCGTACAGCCGGACGCGAAGAAGCTGGTCGCGTACACCTCCGTGGCGCACATGGGCTTCGTCGTGCTCGGTGTCTTCGCCCTGAACGTGAATGGCCTGCAGGGTGGCCTCGTCGTCATGATCTCCCACGGCATCAGTACGGGGGCGCTCTTCCTCCTGCTCGGGATGCTCTATGAGCGTCGTCACACGCGGACGATCGCCGACTTCGGTGGCATCGCACGGGTCGCACCGTGGTTCGCGACGGCGTTCCTCATCACGGCCCTGGCCTCGATCGGCCTGCCGGGCACAAGCGGGTTCGTGGGTGAGTTCCTCGCCCTGATGGGCGCCTTCGAATCGCATCCGACGCTCGCGTTCATCGCGACGCTCGGCGTGATCTTCGCCGCGTATTACATGCTCCCGATGGTCCAGACGGTCTTCTTCAACAAGCTGGAGACCGATGAGAACCGGAAGATCGAAGACCTGAACGGCCGTGAAATGGCGATTCTTGCGCCGCTGTGCGCGCTGATGATCATCATCGGCTGGAACCCGACCCCCGTGCTGGAGCGGATGGAACCGAGTGTCCGCACGGTCATTGAGCGGGTCGAGCAGGCCGGTGCGCGGGCGGCGGCACTGGACGGTCTTTCGACTCCAGTGGAGGGCGGCGTCAGGGCGGACGCGACAGATGCGCCGTCGGACGGTGACGACGAAACGACTACGGACCTGAACGACGGCAGCGCCCCGGCTGTCGCCGACGGCGACGAATAGGCGAAGCGATCATGGAACTCGATTTCAGTCGTCAGCTGCACTACTTCTGGGCCCTCATGCCGGAAATGATCCTGTGCGTGTGGGGCATGGTCGTCCTGATCGCGGGTGTCTCCGGCAAGCACAAGGACCCCGAAACCGCTTCGTCGGGGGATCCGAGCTTCGGCGGTGGCGCCGACCTCGGGTGGCTGGCGCTGGTCGGTGTGCTTCTGGCCGCCATGGCGAACGGATGGCTCTACGGCTTCACCGAAGTCGGGCGCTCCTCGATGGTCGCGCTCGACGGCTT
>CALHIO010000295.1 GCA_938030915.1 uncultured Gemmatimonadota bacterium | reverse complement strand
CATGATGCTCCTCCCCTCCCAGATTGGAGCACCAATCTTTGCCGGCTGGGTATATGATGTTACGGGCAGTTATAGAGGGCTGCTCGGTGGCGGGCCAGGCAGCCGGCTCGCTGAAGAATCTAACCATCCACGGCTGATGTCCGGAGTAGCCCGGGGCGATCCCGGGACCGCTTGACGGACCCTGCCCGCTCGGACACCATGTCGCGCCTCCGTCACCCTGATCTTCCCGATTCCGAGCCGTGTCCGACCTGCCCGCCTACGAACGAGATTCGCGCCTCGCGCGACTGGAGACCTCGGTGATCGAGGCGGGCACGAAGAACGGCGAGCCCTTCGTGGTCCTCGCCGACACGGTGCTGTACCCCGAGGGAGGGGGCCAGCCCGCGGACCTTGGCCGCGTGGGTGGGGTGACGGTGACCGATGTGCAAAGGCGCGACGGGGTCATCCTTCACGTTCTGGAGACGCCACTCGAACCCGGGGTGGTGACCGTCGAGCTCGATTGGACCCGCCGGTTCGACCACATGCAGCAGCACACCGCGCAACATCTTCTGACGGCGGTTGCGGCGGACCGGTTCGGTTGGCTGACGACCGCATTCCATCTCGGCGAGCACGTCTCGGACATCGAGCTCGACGTACCAGCCATCGACGAGGGGCAGCTCCGATTGCTGGAGGACGCGGTGGCTGCGGAGATTCGGGCGGCCCGTCCGGTCACCGCGCGCCGGGTGAGCATGGACGAGTACGAGCGCACTGATGTTCGGTCGCGCGGGCTTCCCGCCGGGCACTCGGGTGACGTACGGCTCGTCGAGATCGACGGTATCGACCTCAATACGTGCGGCGGCACCCACTGCTCGAGCACGGCGGAGCTGGAGGCGATCAAGCTCCTGGGCACGGAGTCCCTTCGGGGCGGGACTCGTGTCTTCTACGTGGCGGGGGAGAGGCTTCGGCGGCGTTTGGGCCAGGAGGTCGAGCGGACGGCTTTGCTTCGTGGCGTGCTCGGGGTGGCGGACGACGAGTTGGTCGACGCGGCGGAGCTGAGGATCGAGCAGGTGAAGGATGGGGCTCGGACGGTGCGCCGTCTCGAGGAGGAGCTCGCAACCGCGCTCGCAAGCCAGCTGGCCGCGCGCGCCGGCGTCGTATCCGCAGAGCATCTCGGCAGTCACGACCTGTCGTTCATGCAGCGAGTCGCGCGCGAGCTCACCTCGATTGATTCGAAGCGTGCGGTATTGCTCACGGCCGGCGAAGGGGAGGTGGGGTTCTTTCTCCTCGCGGCAGGCGAAGAGTCCACGATCGACGCGTCGGAGTTGGGGCCTCGCATTGCGCACCTTCTCGAGGGGAAGGGCGGAGGGAAGGGCGGCGTCTTCCAGGGTCGGGCCAACCGGCTGTCCAACCGCGAAGCAGCCGTCGCTCTTCTGGGGTGAGGCCTCAGGGTCGCGGGCCCGGTCGAGACGGGACACTTTCCGCCGCTGAACCTCTCTATCCGAATCGAGCCCATGCCCTACATCGATCAGGACGCCCGAGCACGCCTTGCCGCCGGAGGTGCTCCGGCCCATGCCGGTGAGCTGAACTACGCGATCACGATGCTCGTCGACGCCTACCTCGCACGATCTGCCGAGGCCGCGGGACGCACTCGATATGCGCACCTCAACGAAGCCATCGGTGTCCTCGAGTGTGCCAAGCTCGAGCTGTATCGGCGAGTGACGGCGCCATACGAGGACGAGAAGATCGCCGAGAGCGGGGACGTCTACACGGCTCGGAGGGACCGCCTGTCGGCGGATTCGAAGGAGTAGGCGTCCACCTGGTCCGGAGACGTCTTCGTCCGCCTACGTCTGATCGATCGCTTCCCGCACCTGACGCTGCAACCGCGCCAGAATCGCACTCATGCCGCGCAGTCGAAGCGGCGATACGACCTCACCGAGTCCCATCGTGCTGTAGAAGTCGGGCGGAACGGCGAGGACATCGTCGGAGTCGAGGCCGTTCAGGCCCTCGTACAGAATGCCCGCGAAGCCCCGGACTGTCGGACTTTCGGGCGGAGCGTCGAAGAAGAGGTACACGGACCCGTCCGGGTCCACCCGGGTCGCCAGGAAGAACGGAGTCTGGCACTCGTGCACCTGCTCGAGTCCCGAGCGGTCGTCGAGCATGTCTTCGGGAAGGGGTGGGACCTTCTTCGCGTACTGGAGAAGCGCCTGGACCCGGAGGTCCTTCGGTGCGCGCTCGAAGCGGGTGACAACCTTCTGTAACGATGCCGGGATGCTCATAGGGTGGGCTACCTCCCGGTGGCGGGACGGTTCCGCCCGAGTCGGGAACCGCGAACCCCGCTCGACACTTCGGGTACTGTCGCGTCCCAAGGTGATTGCACCTGCCATTTCCGGAGGTATCGATGTCCGTCGCACATGATTCTGATCCGCGGTTCGAGCAGTACGCCCATCCCGAGCGTCTCGTTTCGACGGGCTGGCTCGCCGACCACCTGGACGACCCCGATGTCGTCGTCGTCGAGTCGGACGAGGACGTTCTGCTGTACGACACCGGTCATATCCCGGGGGCGGTCAAGATCGACTGGCACATGGACCTGAACGACGCCCTCACGCGCGACTACCTCGACGGCGCGGCGTTCGCGGAGCTTCTCGCGGTGAAGGGGATCTCGCGGGACACCACCGTCGTCTTCTACGGCGACAACTTCAACTGGTGGGCTGCGTACGCGCTCTGGGTCTTCACCCTCTTCGGCCATCCGGATGTGAGACTGCTCGACGGCGGCCGCGCGAAGTGGATGGCCGAAGGACGCGACATGACGACGGACGTGCCGGATTCGGCCCGGGGCGAGTATCCGGTCGTCGAACGCGATGACACCACCGTCCGGGCGTTCCGTGAGGACGTGATAGAGCATCTGAAGACGAACGGTCGTCTGGTCGACGTGCGTTCGCCGCAGGAGTTCAAGGGCGAGCTCCTGCACATGCCCGACTACCCGCAGGAAGGAGCCCTTCGGGGTGGCCATATCCCCGGCGCGTCCAGCGTGCCGTGGAAGCGGGCGGCGAATGACGATGGCACGTTCCGGTCGGTTGACGAGCTGCGCGCGATCTACCTGGAGGAGCAGGGGCTCTCGCCGGACGATGATGTCGTCGCGTATTGCCGGATCGGTGAGCGGTCGAGCCACACCTGGTTCGTGCTCACTCACCTGCTCGGCTTCGGGAAGGTTCGGAACTACGACGGCTCGTGGACCGAGTGGGGCAATCTCGTGAGAGCGCCCGTCGAGCGATAAGCGGTCGTCGCTGCCCGGGCATTGCCGGCCGGGCAACCACGACATCCTATACGTGCGTCGCCCGCCGGTGATCGCCCCTCAAGGAGTCGTACGATGTCCGCCCGTAAGCTCAGCTTCGCGTCGGTCGTCCCCGCTGCCCTCTGTCTCCTCGGTCTGACGCCCGGCGTGGGCGACCCCGATCCGGTCGTCCGTGAGACCGGCATCGAGGTCACGATCCGGGAAGGCACGAACATGGCGGCTGCGGTCTCGCCGGATGGAGCGACCCTCGCGATCGACGTCCTTGGCCGGATCTGGACGTTGGCCGCGACCGGAGGAGAGGCGACGCCGCTGACCGATCCGTTCGGTGATGCCCGGCAGCCGGCGTGGTCGCCCGACGGCGAGCGCATCGTCTTCCAGGCGTATTGGGGTGGGGACTACGACCTCTGGGTGATCGGATCCGACGGCGAAGGGTTGGCCCGGCTCACGAACGGTCCGTTCGATGACCGGGAGCCCCACTGGTCGCCGGACGGTTCCCGGGTCGTTTTCTCGTCCGATCGAGCCGGTACCTACGACGTGTGGGAGGTGACGGTCGAGACGGGACGGGTACGACGGCTGATCGAGGGTCCGGACAACGAGTATTCACCGGTCTATGGCCCTAACGGGGACATCGCGTACGTGACCGACGGTGCCGACGCGGGGGTCTGGCGATGGTCCAGCACGGGTGGAGCGACCCGCGTTGCCGAGCTCTCCGACGTTGACGGCTTCGCGCCCTCGTGGAGTCCGGACGGAGGATCGATCGCGTACAGTATCGGGGCGTATGGCTCGAGCACGATGCACGTCGTTCCGGCCTCGGGCGATGGTATCTCGACGCGGGTCAGTGCGGACGGAGAGGACGTGTTTCCGTTCCGGCCGCATTGGCTGGACGGCGATCGGCTTCTCTACACCGCGGACGGCCGGGTCCGGACTCGACCGACTGCCGGCGGCTCGGCGGAGGAGATCCCGTTTTCCGCCACGGTCTCGCTCGATCGGCCGACGTATCGAAAGCGCCTGCGAAGCTTCGAGGCTTCGCCCGCACGGCCGGTTCGAGGGATCGTGTCTCCGGCGGTGTCACCGGACGGCGAGCAGGTGGCCTTCACCGCGCTCGGTGATCTGTGGTTGATGCCGATCGGCGGAGCCCCTCAGCGGCTGACGGATGATCCGTGGGTCGAGCTCGATGCAGCGTGGTCTCCGGACGGGAGCAGTCTGGCGTTCGCGTCGGATCGGGGTGGCCCCGTCGATCTGTGGGTGCACGACATGGCGAGCGGCGAAGCGCGACAGGTGACGCGCGGGGGAGGCGCGATGCCATCGTGGTCTCCCGACGGTCGGGAGATCGCATACATCGGTGGGGGCGGTCGGGACGCCGGGGTGCGCGTGGTCTCGGTGGAGAGCGGGAGCTCGATCACGGTCCGGTCGGGACTGTTCGGGCCTGGGCGACCGACGTGGTCGCCGGATGGAACGCATGTCGGCGTATCCGCGCTCGCGCCGTACTCGACGCGGTATCGGGAGGGGGTGAACAAGGCACTCCTGATGCGGGTGCCCCGGCCCGCGGCGCAGGACGGCGATGAGGACGGGGGCGATATGGCGTGGCCGTACCGGCAGTCCGACGAGCGTTGGCTGGACTTCCTGCCCCACTCCTCGACCGGGACCCGCTCCACCGACGGCCCGGCATGGTCACCCGACGGTTCGTGGTTCGCGTACGTGTCCAATGGCGTGCTCTGGATCCTTCCGGTAACCCCTGACGGAGACCCCGCGGGACCACCCATCCGACTCAACAACGAGACGACGTCGGACATATCGTGGACCTCGGATTCACGCTCGATCGTGTATCTGACGACGGATCGGCTCCGGCGTGTGTGGCTGGAGAGTGGCGTCATCGAGGACATTCCGGTCGATCTCGAGTGGAGTCGAATCGTTCCGGCCAACCGATCCGTCATTCACGCCGGTCTCGTCTTCGATGGAGTCTCGGAGGATCTGCTCTCTGACGTCGATATCGTGGTCGAGGGCAATCGAATCGCGCGGGTCGTGTCGCACGACGACGCCCTCC
>CALHIO010000294.1 GCA_938030915.1 uncultured Gemmatimonadota bacterium | reverse complement strand
TGAGCGACAACGGGAAGTGCCCGGTGCACCACGGTCATATGAGCACGACGAGCGCGGGAACGTCGAATCAGGACTGGTGGCCGAACCAGCTGAACCTCTCGATCCTGCACCAGAACTCGCCGGCGTCGACCCCGATGGGTGAGACGTTCGACTACGCCGCGGAGTTTGCGAAGCTCGATCTCGAGGAGCTGAAGCAGGACCTCTTCGCGCTCATGACGGACTCGCAGGACTGGTGGCCCGCAGACTACGGGCACTACGGTCCCTTCTTCATCCGGATGGCATGGCACAGCGCGGGAACGTACCGCACCGGAGACGGGCGCGGTGGAGCAGGATCGGGCACGCTGCGTTTCGCCCCTCTCAACAGCTGGCCGGACAACGGCAACCTCGACAAGGCTCGCCGCCTGCTGTGGCCGCTCAAGCAGAAATACGGCAACAGCATTTCGTGGGCCGACCTCATGATCTTCGCCGGCAACTGCGCCATCGAGTCGATGGGCCTGAAGCCCTTCGGCTTCGCCGGTGGCCGCGAGGACATCTTCGAGCCCGAAAGCGATATCTACTGGGGCAAGGAAACCGAGTGGCTCGGTGACAAGCGCTACTCAGGAGAGCGCGATCTGGAGAACCCGCTCGCGGCCGTCCAGATGGGGCTCATCTACGTGAATCCCGAGGGGCCGAACGGGGAGCCGGATCCGCTGGCCGCAGCGCACGACATCCGCGAGACGTTCGCCCGCATGGCAATGAACGACGAAGAGACGGTCGCGCTGATCGCCGGCGGCCATACGTTCGGAAAAACCCACGGCGCGGGTGACGCTGCCCTCGTTGGCGTCGAACCCGAGGGTGCCAGCATCGAGCAACAGGGACTCGGCTGGAAGAACAGCTTCGGCACCGGGAAGGGTGTCGACACGATTACGAGCGGGCTCGAAGGCGCCTGGACCCCGAACCCCATCGAATGGGATACCGGCTACTTCGATACGCTCTTCGGCTACGAGTGGGAGCTGACCAAGAGCCCCGCCGGCGCATGGCAGTGGACGCCGAAGGATGGCGCCGCCGCTGACGCCGTTCCGGACGCGCACGATCCGACGAAGCGTCATGCTCCGATGATGGCGACTACCGACATCTCGCTGCGAGAGGATCCTGCGTACGTAGAGATCTCCAAGCGGTTCCACGAGAACCCCGATCAACTCGCTGACGCCTTTGCGCGTGCGTGGTTCAAGCTCACCCACCGGGACATGGGGCCGCGGCCCCGATACCTGGGCGCGCTCGTCCCCGACGAGGAGCTCATCTGGCAGGACCCGGTGCCAGCGGTCGATCACGATCTGGTCGACGCCGATGACGTCGCCGCCCTCAAGGCGGCGGTTCTCGCCTCCGGCCTTTCGGTGTCCGAGCTGGTCGGGGCCGCATGGGCGTCCGCGTCGACGTTCCGGGGCTCGGACAAGCGCGGCGGTGCCAACGGCGCGCGGGTCCGGCTGGCACCTCAAAAGGAGTGGGCAGTCAACCAGCCTGCGCAGCTTGCGAAGGTGCTCGGAGCCCTCGAGTCGATTCAGGCGGACTTCAATGGGGGCCAGTCCGACGGGAAGCGGATCTCTCTCGCCGACCTCATCGTTCTTGCGGGGTGCGCAGGCGTCGAGCATGCCGCGAAGGAAGGGGGTCATCATGTCACCGTGCCCTTCACGCCGGGTCGGACCGACGCATCGGACGAGCAGACAGACGCCGACTCCTTCGGTGTTCTCGAGCCGGTCGCAGACGGCTTCCGCAACTACCTTGGCGGCGACTACACGGTGTCGTCCGAAGAACTGCTCGTCGACAAGGCACAGCTCATGACGCTGAGTGCCCCCGAGATGACGGTCCTCGTCGGTGGCATGCGGGCCCTGAACGCGAACGTCGACGGCGCACAGCATGGTGTCTTCACCGACCGGCCGGGTACGCTTTCGAACGATTTCTTCACGAACCTCCTCGACATGAGCACCGAGTGGTCCGCCACCTCGAACGCCGAGGATGTCTTCGAAGGGCGTGATCGCGTGAATGGTGACGTGAAGTGGACGGCTACACGAGTCGACCTCGTCTTCGGGTCGAACTCTCAGCTTCGTGCCATCGCGGAGGTCTACGGCCAGGACGATGCGCACGCCCGATTCGTACACGACTTCGTCGCCGCATGGGACAAAGTCATGAACCTCGATCGGTTCGATCTGGCTTAGACTACCGTTCGCCCTTCGGGGGGACTCTGAAGACCATGGCGCCCCGGTGATACCGGGGCGCCATTCTTCACTTCGGGCCCTTTCTCTCCGACGACTTCGAGGTGCGAGAGCGTCCGAGGTTGACGTGAAGGCTCTCGCCAAGGCCATCTTCACCTTCGAATGAAGGAGGCGATTCATGTCCGACCACACCAAGCAGCGCCACGCGGACGAAGCACGCGAGCGCTGGGGCCACACGGACGCATACCGGCAGTCCGCAGCACGCACCACCTCCTACTCCGAGTCGGTCTGGGCCGAGATCAAGGCCGAGCTCGAGTCGATCGAGTCGGACTTCGCGGACGCCATGGTTCAGGGGATCGACCCCGACGCGGACGCCGCCCGGGCGCTGGCCGAGCGAGCGAGGCTGCACATCGACCGGCGATATTACGCGTGCAGCCATGAAATGCATGTAGCGCTCGCCGACATGTATACGGCGGACGACCGCTTCCGAGCGCACTACGACGATCGCGTCGACGGGCTCGCGGAGTACGTGGCTGCCGCCATCAAGGCGAATGCGGCCCGGCACACCTAGCTTCAGGCGAATCACCTCGCCGTGGGCCCGGGCTCACGGAGGCACCCCAAAGGTGCAGACGCGTACCGCCGACCCTATCATCGCGCCAACCGGAACTCAAATCGGTCATCGGAGCCAACCCTGGGCGTCTTCGAATTCGTCATCGTGCTGGTGGTCGTGACCACCATCGGCAAGGTCGTCAGCGAGGCCATCGGGCGCCGGCAGCTCCCGCCGGGTGATGGAGCGGCGTCATACCCGCAGGTGGAAGCCCTCCGGGACGAGATCGCCGATCTGGGTGGCCGCCTCCACCGACTCGAAGAGGAGCGGGACTTCTACAAGGACCTGCTGGACGCTCCTGAGAAACGGGGATCACTGCAGCCACCTCGCGAGAGCGAGGAGTAGCCGGAGACGAGAGCGTCGGACGCATCCGACGCTCGAGCTGCTAGCCGTCAGACTCAGGCGTGTTACGCATGTGGTCCGCGACGGACCGGAACCGGAGGCGAAGGTACTCCCTGAGCTCTTCCGGCATGTCGTGCTCCAAAAGGGCGTAGTCCATGCACCAGACCCACGCGTCTCGCTCCGCCGTGCCGATCGGGAACGGAAGATGTCGAGCGCGCAGCATCGGGTGCCCGTGCGTCTGGACGTAGAGAGGGGGGCCGCCCGTCCATCCGACCAGGAAGAGAAAGAGCTTCTCGCGCGAGGTGGTGAGGTCGGGCGGGTGGAGAGCCCGAATGCCGGCGGCCTCCTCCGCGGCGTCCATCCGGTCGTAGAAGATGTCGACCAGCCGACGGATTCCGGGTTCGCCACCGAGCAGTTCGAAGTGACTGGGCTGCGCCTCGCTCACGCCGACATCAACGGTCGTCCGACGCGGTCCGACGCCACTCGTCGTACTGGCGACGCAAATCCAGCAGCGGGTTCTCGGCCATCCGGTCGGTCACGACGGACAGGGCGAGCCACGGGGCGTCCGCCGTACCGGCATCGGTCATGCCGATGCTCTCCGTCGCGTACGGCTCGTCGCCTCCACGGGCGACGAGGATCACCGCCATCGACGCCGTCTGACGGACGCTCTCGTTGTTGCATCGCACATCCCCACCGGCGACAGATCCAGCCTCGAGTGCACGCATCAGGCGGTCCGAGAGCCAGTTGAAGCCGGCCGGATCCTCCCAGCGGTAGGCGTCGAGCGGCGCACTCACCACCTCTGCGCTCTCCAGGGTGTTGCCCTGCGAACTCACACCGTGGCTGGCATCCGCCATGACACCCGCGTAGCGCGTCGAACCGTCTTCGCCGGTGCTGATCCCCTGGCGGAGCGGGGTCGTGTATCCGGCGACGTGAACGAGTCCATCATGCATCGTCACCACACCGTACTGCCTCCGCTCGAGCTGATCGTCCCACTCCGGGTCGGTCACCCGAAGGATGACCTCCTCGGCGGTCAGTCCCTCACGGATCGCGGCATACACCCGATTCCGGTTGTCGACGTCGAAGCCTGCCTGCGTGGCAGCCGCACCCATCCCCGGGACCAGAGCGGCGACCGCATCTCCGTTCCGCGTGACACAGGACGCGACCGCGACGCCCACGTCCCCCGTCTCGGGATCGACGCCCACCACCGACCAAGTCGTCATGTCGAGTTCGCGAGGATAGAGCTCGGGTGCCGTCGAACACGCACCCGCGGTGAGCGCCAGAGTCGACGTGCACAACAGGTGGGCAACGAGGCGTCGTGAGACACGCATGGTGGGGTCTCCTGGAAAGCACCCGACACTCCGGTGGCCAGGCGGTGTGCGAAGGTAGAGCCGGGGCCGCCCGGCCCGCCATCCGATGATGTGCAGACCCTGTCGCAGTACGTTGACCCTGTTCTCTTTCGTTCCGTCAGGCCAGCCAGCGTGCCCCACATACTCGACCTCGACGCGATCCGACCCCTCCTCGACGCGGACCGACTGATCAACGAAATCGAGGCCGGCTTCGCCCTCTACTCCGAGGGTCGGGTCAACGTCCCGCCCGTCGGCTTTCTGCACTTCGACGACCCTCCGGGCGACGTCCACATCAAATACGGAGCCATCACGGACGACGACGTCTGGGTGCTGAAAGTCGCGTCCGGCTTCTACGCCAATCCATCTCTCGGCCTCCCGCCCTCCGACGGCGTGATCCTCATCTTCAGTCAGCAGACCGGCGCCCTGGAGCTCGTCCTGCACGACCGCTGCTGGCTGACCGACATGCGCACCGCGGCCGCCGGCGCGGTGGCCGCCCGACACCTGGCCCCTTCGGGGGTCGATCACATCGGGATCATCGGGACGGGCGTACAGGCTCGAATGCAGCTCGAGATGCTCTGCTCCGTTGTCGCTGCGGAGTCCGCGATCGTGTGGGGTCGAAATCCGGAGACGGTCCGGGAGATGATCGAAGATCTGACCCGCAGTGAACCGATCGCGGCCGCCGGCCTCACGATCCGGGCCGCGGGCAGCGTCGACGAGCTCGCTGCCGCGAGCCGCCTCATCGTCACGGCCACATCCGCACGCGAGCCCCTCCTCCGAGCAGATCAGATCCAGCCGGGCACCCACATCACCGCGATGGGATCGGACGATGACGGGAAGCAGGAACTGGACGCGGCCCTGCTCGGGCGCGCGGACCGGGTCGTTGCGGACAGCGTCTCCCAGTGCAGCGAGTACGGCGAATGTGTGCACGCCATCAGTGCGGGGCTTCTGGCCAGGAACGACATCGTCGAGCTGGGCGCGGTCGTTCGCGATTCCGCACTCGGCCGCACGTCGGACGATCAGATCACCATCGCGGACCTGACCGGCGTGGCCGTGCAGGACATTCAGATCGCGAAGATGATCGCCCGTGCGCAGCGTGAGCGCTGAGTGAACTCACGAGGAGGGGCGGCATCGACGCGTGATTATCTTTAGGGATGCGCTACGAGGGAAAACTCTACCGTCCGCCGTCCGAGGCCCGGTCGTACATCGTACAGGCCACCATCGGCTGTTCGCACAACCTCTGCACCTACTGCGACATGTACCGGGACAAGCAGTTCCGCGTGCGCGATCTGGACGAGGTGCTCGAAGACATTGCCATGGCGGGGCGCGCCTACCCTGGAGCCGACAAGGTCTTCGTCGCGGACGGGGATGCACTGATCATGGACGTCGATCGATGGCTCACGATCCTGTCGGCGTGCCGTGAGACGTTTCCCCGGTTCCGGCGAGCATCCTGCTACGCCACCGCGGAGAACGTGCTGGAGAAGACGCCGGAGGAGCTGCGGACCCTGCGTGACGCGGGACTCGGGATGCTGTACATCGGACCCGAATCTGGTGACGACGTGACGCTGAAGCGCATCGTGAAAGGAGGCACGTTCGCCGACCATGTCGAGGCGGCGCGGAGGTCCCACGAAGCGGATATCCGCCTCAGTGTCATCGTGCTTCTCGGCGCGGGTGGAGTAGATCGGAGCGCCGAACACGCCAGAGAAACGGCACGTTTGATCACGGAGATGGACCCGCATTACGTGGGTGCGCTGACCCTCACGGTGATCCCGGGTACCCCGCAGGCCCGGATGGTCGAGAAGGGGCACTTCGAGCTACCGGAGATCCCGCAGCTGCTCCAGGAGATGCGCACGATCGTCGAGCACGCGAACCCGACCGATACCGTGTTCCGAACGAACCACGCGTCGAGCTATCTACCCATCGCGGGGCGGCTGCCCGCGGATCGCGAGCAGATCCTGCGCGCGGTCGACCTGGCACTCGAAGGTGAGATTCCGCTGAAGCCGGAGTTCATGCGCGGGTTGTAGGGACCGTTCCCTACTCCAGCATCGACCTCCCCGCCTCCTCGTGCCCGAGCCGCACATCCGGCCGCACGTTCATGACACGCGCGCAGGTATTCCAGCGCAGGATCGCGTCGTCATTACCCGGAGGCCGAATGGCTTCGGCGGCTTCGAAGTGCCCCATCGCCTTTACGAACCAGTCGTAAGCGACTTCACCGGCGGCCATCCCCCCGCGCCGCAGGCTGGAGAAGGCCATGCGCTCGGCCACGATGCCCGCGTAGTACGTCCGGTCGTAGTCGTCGTCGAGCTGCTCGACGACATCCATGGCCGCACGCACGGTCGCGCCTCCTTCCACCCCGAACTGATCGCACAGCGTCAGACACAGGATCACGAGCGTATCCTGGTCGTCGGGATCTACCTCGAGGATGTCCCGACAGATGCTCTCGGCCAGAAAAGGGTGATTCAGCAACCGGTACTGGGCCGCCTTCTCCCGCGCAGCGTCCAGCGCCTCCGGCGAAAGCGTCTTCAGTTCGAACATGCCGTAGCCGTCAGCCGCCGTCGGCTCCGCCAAATACGGAACGCATGATCTTCGCGATCGGGTCGTACGACCGGTCGACGACCCGTTCCTTGAGCGGAATGATGGCGTTGTCGGTGATCGTGATGTTCTCGGGACACACCTTCGTGCAGCACTTGGTGATGTTGCAGTAGCCGATCCCCATGTCGTCACGGAGATGGGCCACGCGATCCCCGACATCGATGGGGTTCATCTCGGCCTGCGCCGCGAAGACGAAGTGCCGTGGCCCCGCGAACTCCGCGTGCATCTGATGATCGCGCAGCACGTGACAGACGTCCTGGCACAGGAAGCACTCGATACACTTCCGGAACTCCTGCGGACGCTCGACGTCGTACTGGTGCATCTTCCACGAGCCGTCCTCGAAGTCCGGCTCACGGGGCGTCACCTGCTGGATGGACGCCTTCACCTCGTAGTTCCACGAGACGTCGGTCACCAGATCCTTGAGCACCGGGAAGGCGCGCATGGGCTCGACGGTAATGGGCCCGTCTCCGGCCACGTCTTCGACGCGCGTCATGCACATGAGCCGGGGTGAGCCGTTCACCTCGGCGGAGCACGATCCGCACTTGCCGGCCTTGCAGTTCCAGCGGCACGCCAGATCCGTCGCCTGCTCCGCCTGAATCTTGTGAATCGCGTCGAGAACGACGTATCCGGGCTCCAGATCGACATCGTACGTCTCGAAGTCGCCGCCTTCCTGGTCGCCGCGCCAGACCTTGAACGTCGCGGACTCCATCAGCCTTCCTCCTCGATGATGTCCTGCAGTTCCTGCCGGATCGGGGGAATATCGTGACGCTCGATGTTCATCTCACCATCGCGGCCCTTGCGAACCACGTGGTTGAAGGTCGACCAC
>CALHIO010000293.1 GCA_938030915.1 uncultured Gemmatimonadota bacterium | reverse complement strand
CGTGCGCTGATTGACGGCTCTGTCTGCGGCGCGCACACTTCCCGCCCTGAACCTCCAGCCGAGAATCGCTCTTGAGCCTCTGGTCCGAAATCCGGCAGCGTCGCATCACCCAGGTGGTGTTCGCCTATCTGGCCGGTGGTTGGATGGTGCTCGTCGTCGTCGACCAGGTGGTCGACCGCGAGGTGCTCCCCCCGGTGGTGTATCAGGCTGCGCTAACCCTGTATCTGATCGGGATCCTCGGCGCGCTGATCATCGGGTGGTATCACGGCGAGCTGGGCAGGCAGAAGGCTCCGATGCAGGAACTCGTCTTGCTGGCGGTTGTCGGCGTCATCGGGATCGGGGCAACGGGGGTGGTCGTTCGGAACGCGCTGACCGAAGCATCCCTCGAGGACTCGATCGATCCCGATGACCTGAGACGGATCGCCGTCCTCTACCTCGAGGACGTGAGCAGGGATGGCTCACTGCAGGCGCTCGCAGATGGTGTGACGGAGGGACTCATCGCGTCTTTGGCGAGCGTCCGGGAGCTCGATGTACGGTCCCGGAACGCGTCTCGAGAGGCGCGCAGCCTCGGGAACGTCGACGTGGACTCGATTGCGCAGTTCCTCGAGGTGGGTGCAGTCGTCGACGGGTCGATCGACCAGACGGGGGAAGAACTTCGCGTGTCCATTCGCCTCCTCGAGGGGCAAAGCGGCCTTCCGCTGTTCCGCGAGACCTTCGAGTGGCCGGCCGAGGATGTCGCTACGGTCGGTACGGAGCTGGCTACGGAAGTCGCTGCCGAGCTCCGTTCCCGTCTGGGTGGTGAGATTCGCCTGAGGGAGGCTGAAGCCGAGGCGCCGAACTCCGCGGCATGGCTCCAGGTCGCACGTGCGGAGGCGTTCATCAAGGACGCCGCCGCGGCGTTTCAGGCGGGCGATCCCGAAGCGTACGTCACGGCACTGCAGGCGGCCGACGAGGAGTTACAGGCTGCTCAGGAGTCGGCGCCCGACTGGGCCCAGCCCCTGATCCTGCGCAGTCTCGTGGCCTACGAGTGGCACCCGCTCGCAGGGTCGCTCGAAGAGCTGGTTCAAATGATGGATGGAGCCGCCGACCTCGCGGACCAGGCCCTCGCCGTCGACCCGAACAGTGCAGATGCGCTGGAGCGAAGGGGGACGGCGACGTACCGGAAGTGGTTCACGGTGAGGGACGTGCAACCCGATGCGGATGGACTCGAGGCGCTGTTCGAGTCGGCCCGGAGTGACCTCGAGCGGTCGGAGACCGTGGATCCGGACCGTGCGAGCTCGCTCAGCACGCTCAGCCATCTGTACTACCAGGTGGACGACCTGAACAGCGCCGCGATCGCGGCTCAGCGTGCCTATCAACAAGACGCCTTCCTCGCTCTCGCCAACGAAGTCCTGTGGCGCCTCTTCACCACGACGTACGACCTCGGTGAATCCGGTCGCGCGCAGAACTGGTGTGACGAGGGTTTCGAGCGCTTCCCGGACGACTTCCGGTTTACGCAGTGTCAGATTCTGGTGATGACGATGCCGGGTGTGGCCCCCGATGTGTCGCGCGCATGGCAACTCCATGCTGACTACGTGGCGATACTGGCCGACCGCCCCGAGTTCTTCGACGCTCAGGCCCGAATGATGATCGGTGGAATCATCGGCCTCTCCGGCTTGAACGACAGTGCGAATGTCGTGCTGACAGGGGCCCGGCTGGGAGAGGATCTCGACCCACCCCGCGAGCTACTCGCTCTAGAGGGAGGGATGCGAGCGCTGATTGGCGACGTCGAGGAGTCGATCGACCTCCTGCAGAGGTATGTCCTGTTGAACCCCACCGAGGAGGTGGGTGAAGGTTGGTGGTGGCGGAACATCGCCGGAGATCCGGATTTCGAGCGTCTCCGAGGACGACGGTAAGCCAGGCTGTAGTTGGCTACATGTCACAGTATTCGGCAGACCCGGAACCTTGTGCCCATCGGGGGACATTCTTTCAAGGTTGCCTGACTTGGGCTAAGCAGGTAGCCATTAATTAACGGGCTCACTTCTTGCCCTGACGTATCGTCCCCCCATGGAGTACTCAGTCATGCGTGTCACTCGCCGTTCGGGCGCCGCCTTCGGCGCCCTTTTTCTTCTCGGCCTGGCGGGCTGTCAGGACTCGGCCGTAGCGCCGGACTCGGGTCCTTATGGGCCCCAGATGCAGGTGCTCGACGGTAGCACCGGCGGCCGTAACGGAGATTTTTTCGTCCTCCCGCCGCTCGCGGAAAAGAACCCGACGATCACTGGCGACTTCAATCCGTTTTTGGCGCCAGAAATGGTCGTGTGCATCATCGACGTGGCCGAGCTCGGAGCGGACATCGCCAAGTCCTGCCTGGAAGAGGACCGTGACACGATCGCTCACTTCCCCGCGGGGTCGGCAATCGTCGACGAAGTGAACGAGCAGTACTCGATCTCGTGGGACACGGGTCGACCGGTCACGAAGAAGGTCAACAACACTGACACGGACTACGTCCTGGCCGAATTCCTGGTAGCCGGCGTACAGGTCGGGTGGGTCGAGCTGGATCCACAGGATCCGCAGGGACCCGGACAGTCTGAAGTCGACGCGTACGCGTACCGGGTCGGTGAGACGATCCCGGTGAAATTCTGGTTGAGCCAGACCGTCCTCTGCGACCGATCTCTGTTCGACGCGTACGTGGACGAGTGTGTCTCCGGTTCAGTGGTGGACAACGATGGAGCGAGTCTCTTCCTCGACGGGGGTAACCAACTCAGCACGACCTTCGGAGCTGGCTCCCTTCCTCAAGGAGAGGAGTTCATCACCGTAACGCTCGAGAGGATTCGGCCGGACGATTTCCTCCGCATCGAGGAGCAAGAGTGCATCCCGGGCCAGGCGTTCGGTGCACTAGCGCCCACCGAAGGTGCCTTCGACGCGCCTCAGTTTGGTGACTGCTTCCGAGTCACGACGTATCCAGCGGTGACGGAGACCAATGAGAACGAGCTGATCAGGCCGGCCGTCGTGTCGATCTGCCTCGACCTCGGTAGCCTGCCGATCCCCATTCAGGCTCGCGCGGACCAGCTCCGTATGGTCAAATACAGTGAGGCGGATAACGATTGGGAGGCGCTTCAGGAGACGGCGGGCGACTGCCCCCCGTCAGCACAGGAAACCGCCCTGCTCGATGTTCCGGACAGCGGCTTCATGCGGTACGCGGCGATGGGCGTGAACGCCCTCGCCAACGTCTTCCTGCCCGAACCCGTTTCAGCTGGAGTGATCAAGTTCGGCGGATTCAGTTCGTCGTTCAGCCGGTTCCGGTTCGCCCTGCCCGGCCAGATGGTGGCCGATCAGGGGGATGGTACCGTGATCCAGGCCGGAGACCCGCTGACCATCGACGCGCGCGTACTCGTACTCGACGCGGGCGGCGCCAACGCCACCTATCAGGAAGTTCCGCAACCCGTGGCAGGTGCGGTCGTCACCTTTGCCTCTGAGGCCGGGACCATAACCGTCGACGGTGAGCCGACGAGCGAAGTCACGACGGGCGAAGACGGCTATGCCGAGGTCACATGGACGATCACGGACACGAATCCAGGCGACAAGACGCTGACCGCGACGGCACTCGGCCTGCTTGCAAGCCCTGTCCCGGACCCTGACGGGACCGCGTACGACTTCGTCGCCGAGTCGATCACGTTCACGGCGACGGTCGTCGGACCACCGGGATTCGTCACGAAGGACCCCGAAACGTTCGAAGAGCCGTTGACCGCAGGTAGTCCACAGACGCTCTCGGTTACGGTCAACGACAACCTGAATGGAGATGGAACCGGAAACGCCGTCGAAGGCGCCACCGTGACGTGGACATGCACCCCCGAGTGCACATTCGAAGCCCCGGGTGGACCGCCCCCGGCACCGTACGAAAATCCCGATGGTACGATCAGCATCGACGTGGAGACCGATCCGAACGGAACGGCGACCGTGCTCTGGACACCGTTTACGGCAGACTCTGAAATCACGGTAACAGCCGACGTCGGGGCGCTTGAAGCCACCTACAGTGCTTCTGTCATCCCGGCGGACGCTGTGCTGCCCACCTGGCCTACAGCCCCACCGACGGGTACTGCCGGCCTC
>CALHIO010000292.1 GCA_938030915.1 uncultured Gemmatimonadota bacterium | reverse complement strand
TCAGGACGATCTCGGGCACGGCGTCGCGCTTGAGCTCGACGACGATCCTCATGCCTTCTCGGTCGGACTCGTCGCGAAGATCACGGATGTCGGTGAGCTTCTTGTCCCGCACCAGCTGCGCAATCTGCTCGATCAGGCGCGACTTGTTGACCATGAACGGGATCTCGGTGATCACGATCCGCTCACTGTTCGCATCGATCTGCTCGATGGTCGCACGGGCGCGCATGACGATCCGACCGCGCCCGGTGCGGTACGCGTCGCGAATACCTTCGCGGCCACAGATGAAACCGCCGGTCGGGAAGTCCGGACCGGTGACGAGGCTCTCGAGTTCTTCCTGAGGAAGGTCGGGGTCGTCGATGAGCGCGGTCGTGGCCGCCACCACCTCGCGCAGGTTGTGCGGAGGGATGTTGGTCGCCATTCCGACCGCAATTCCGGAGGACCCGTTGATCAGGAGATTCGGCACCCGCGCCGGAAGGACAGTGGGCTCCTGGTGACTCCCATCGAAGTTGTCGGCGTAGTTGACCGTCTCCTTTTCGATGTCGGCCAGCAGCTCGGTCGCGAGCGGCATGAGCCGCGCCTCGGTGTACCGATACGCCGCGGCCGAATCTCCGTCGACGGAACCGAAGTTCCCCTGACCGTCGACGAGCGGATAGCGCAGGGAGAAGTCCTGCACCATGCGCACCATCGAGTCGTACACCGCAGAGTCGCCGTGCGGGTGATACTTGCCGAGCACCTCACCGACGACCGTCGCACTCTTCTTGTACGCGCGGCCGGGGCTCAGCCCGGCCTGGCTCATCGCATACAGGATTCGACGGTGGACGGGCTTGAGCCCGTCCCGCACGTCAGGGAGGGCTCGCTGCACGATGACGCTCATCGAATAGTCGATGAACGACTCCCTCATTTCGTCTTCGAGAAGACGGGCCAGAACGGTCTGTCCGCCTCCTCCGTCACCTCCGAGCTCGAGCTCCTCACTCATACGTGCGGTCGTCCTGTCGGGCGTTCGGGCGAGCTGCCTCGGGTCCGCTCAGCGGGGCTCCGGAACCGGGCACGCGTTCGCTCCTCGTCTTGGCCATCCGCGACGCGCGCGGGGGCGAATTCGGGGTATCAAGGGAGGGTTCCCGAGACGCTGAAAAGTAACCCTTCTCGGCCCTCAAACCAAGCGAAAACCCGGTGTCGCACACCACCCGGAAACCCTTGTATTGCAATGGTTTTTCCCGGCTTCCGCGCCCATCCCTTACGCGACGGCGACGAAGTCCACTCCCGGGACCATGCCACCCCCCTCGAGCAGGGCCTCGATCCGGCGCCGCGCCCCCGGCTGTCCAACCGCTGCAGCGTGGAGTGGGCCTCGAATTTCGAGGCCCTGTACCGGTTCCAGAACCGGGGCTCCATGGATCTCCTGACCGATCTTTCTGGGGTTCAGATCCACGAACGCCGTGACCCGGGTGCCCCGGGCCTGAAGAGCTCGTGCGAATGACTTTCCCACCGGCCCGGCACCCCACACGACCACCGGCCGCCCCTCCCCCAGAGGGCCCTGGAGAAGATGATGCACACGGCAGCTCAGGAAGGCCTCGGGTGCGTATCGCGCGTCGGTCCGCGAGAGGCGCGCTGCCCCTTCTCGCCAGAGGTGCAGGATCTCGGGCACGTTCGCCAGGTCATGACCCGCTGCGTGCATGCGCAAGATCAGATCGTAGTCCTCGGGCCATCCATGGTCCTGATATCCACCCACCTCTGCCACGGCCTCGGAGCGCAGAAAGAACGTGGGGTGTGCGATCGGACATTCCACCCAGATGGCCCTGTTCACGCCGGAGGGCGACCGGATCCCGTTGATCCACGCCTCGTAACGGCGTGCGCCGTCCCGGACGTGCTCCTCCGGAAAGTACCGTACCCCGCACCCGCACCCCGAGACACGAGGGTGCGCATCCAGGAAGTCGTACTGCAGCGCGAGACGGCGGGGGTCGGCGATATCGTCTGCATCCATGCGGGCGAGGAACCGGCCTCGAGCCTCACCCCGTGCCGTCTCCAGCGCGCGCACGATCCCCACCGGCTTCGAGGTCAGGACGCGGATCCGGTCGTCTCTGGATGTCCATCGCTCGAGTTCGGCGGCTGTCCCGTCCACCGAGCCGTCGTTCACGACAATGACCTCGAAGTCCCCGAACGTCTGCGCAACTAATGAGTCCATCGCCTCGTAGAGATGAGCCCCACCATCACGTACGGGCATGAGGACACTGACGGCGGGAGAGTCACGCGTCATGGGCTGGGGCGGACGATCCGAGGAAGACACCAACACGACGGACGAATGGCAGAGCTCGAGGGAAGCGGTGGAGGAGCCGTAGGCAAGATCTGGCGGAAGCACGGGGGAGGCTACTACGCCCTCCTCGCCGTCGGCACGTTCCTCCATCTGGAAGTGAAGAGCCTCGTCGATTCCTATGGCGAGGCGACAGGGCTCCGCGACTTCCTGGAGACGGAGCTTCTCGAAGCGATCATCACCTTCGGCCTCGAGACGTTGCTGAACACCTTCCTCGCCGGGATCTGGCCCTTCATCTGGATCCGGGGGATGGGGCTCGGGATCGCAGCTGGAGCAGCGGTCGGTGGATATCTCTTGTGGAGTGTGATGCTCGCGTGGCTTCTCGCACGACGCGAGAGGGAGTTTCGGAGGGAGCTCGGGCTGTAGCGGCTAGCCACGGACGACACTCTGCCGCGCGGCCTCGCGCATCGCCTCCGCGAGGTAGCGACCGGTGTGACTCTCCGGGATGCTCGCGATCGTCTCGGGGCGCCCCACCCCGACAATCTGGCCACCCCGGACGCCCGCTTCCGGGCCGAGATCGATGACCCAATCGGCCACGCGGATCACATCCAGATTGTGCTCGATGACCAGCACGGTGTTGCCGGCCTCCACCAGGCGCCCCAGAACCTCCACGAGCTTTCGCACGTCCTCGCCCGCGAGTCCGGTGGTCGGCTCGTCGAGGATGTAGAGCTTCCGCCCCTTCTTGCCCGACACTCGCGCCAGCTCTCGGGCCACTTTGAGGCGTTGGGACTCTCCCCCCGAGAGCGTGTTCGCGGGTTGTCCCAGGCGCAGATATCCGAGTCCGACCTGCTGGAGCTGCCACAGCGTCTTGCCCAGCCTGCGTTCACGGATGAAGAACCGGATGGCCTCGTCGACGGTCAGTTCCAGCACCTCGGCAATCGTCTTGCCGCGCACCTTCACGTCGAGCACCTCGCGCGTGTACCGCCGGCCTCCGCAGGCCTCGCACGGCACGTAGACGTCGGCCATGAAGATCATCTCGACCTCCACCGCACCCGCGCCCTTGCACTCCTCGCAGCGGCCACCTTCCACGTTGAAGCTGAAGTGGCCTGGCGCGTATCCGCGCTCTCGCGAAATCGGTGCGTCCGCGAACAGCTTACGGACGGCATCCCATGCCTTGATATAGGTGACCGGGTTGGAGCGGGGCGTCCGTCCGATCGGCGCCTGATCCACGAGCACGACCTCGTCGACGTGGGCCAGCCCCTCGAGGGCAGCGTACTCACCGACGACCTCGCCGAGATGCTCCTTGGCGCTCGTCTCCCCGGAGCCCAGCTCCCGCTCGGCCGCTCGATAGAGAACGTCATGGATGAGCGTAGACTTCCCCGATCCGGAGACGCCCGTCACGACGGTCAGCGTTCCGAGCGGGATCTCGACGTCGACGTCCTGCAGATTGTGCTGGGTCGCGCCCCTCAGAATGAGGGATTTCCCATCGATCGGCCGAGCCGAATTTCCACCGTCGATTGCTGATCGCCCCGAGAGATACCGACCCGTGACCGTTTCCTGCGTCTCGAGTTCCTCGGCGGTGCCCTCGA
>CALHIO010000291.1 GCA_938030915.1 uncultured Gemmatimonadota bacterium | reverse complement strand
GCCATCGAGAGGTCGGGGGACTCGCGACCGGTCAGATGCAAGCGTTCGATTGGCCACCAGCCTCCGACCCGCCCATCTTCGTCCGCGATTCCTGACCGACACCGACCACGCCTCCCCATGGTCCGACCCGAGCGACGATATGCGACGCGGACAGCCCTGACCGGGCTGGTCTTTTGCCTCGCAGCGGCCGGCTGCGCCACCGATATCGACAACGGAGAGAGGGATGCGCCGCCAGCTGCGGACGCCCGAAGCCCGGCTCCGATTCTCGTGGCACACCGGGGGGCCTCGGCGTACGCCCCCGAGCATACCGTCGCCTCGTACGAGCTCGGGATCGAGCAGGGCGCGGACTACATCGAGCCGGATCTGCACATCACGGCCGATGGTGTTCTGATCGCGTTCCACGATCTCACCCTCGAACGCACGACCGATGTCGAGGACCGCTTCCCCGACCGGTACCGGGAAGCCGAGATCAGGGGTGAGATGACCCGGGTCTGGCCCGTCAGCGACTTCACCTTCGACGAGATCCGAACGCTCGACGCCGGCAGCTGGTTCGACCCGTCGTTCGCGGGCGCACGGGTACCGACCTTTCGGGAGGTGGTGGAGGTCGCTCGGGGTCGGGCGGGTCTCTTCATCGAAACGAAGTCTCCGGAGGTCTACGAAGCGCTCGGATTCGACATGGAAACACTGTTGCTCGGCGAGCTCGCGGAGCTGGGTCTGGCCGAGCCGGGTGCGGATCCGTCCACACCGGTCATCATCCAGTCGTTCAACGCAGCCAGCCTGGAGATCCTCAGGCACGATCACGAGACGCGTCTTCCTCTCGCACTCCTGGTCGGGGGTGAGGAGGCGGCTTCGGAATGGTTGTCGGAGGAGGGCCTCGCCCGAGCCGCCGAGTTCGTCAGCGGTATCGGGCCGGCCAAGAATCTGATCATGGCCGATCCGTCGGTCGTGGCCCGGGCGCATGCACTCGACCTGACCGTGGTGCCGTGGACGTTCCGGGCCCGAAGCCCGGGCGAGGGCTTCACGTCGGTCGAGGCCGAAATGCTCCATTTCCTCGAAGAGATCGGAGTCGACGGGATCATCACCGACAATCCGGACCTCTATCCGGCCACGCGGACTGCTGAAGGCGTCTGACACGTGACGGTCATCGCCCGGGTCACGCTCGCCTGCCTGCTCGGTGCGGCGTCGGCGTGTTCCGGAGCTCTGGTGGAGGAGTGCGCCCGGGGCGAGCTCGATCGGCGTTACTGCGATCGGGACGGTGATCTCGTCGCCGACCCCTCCCCGGAGCATCTCCGACTCGATCCGGATGTCCTCGTCTTCGCGTATACGCCGGTCGAGGACCCTGCGCAGTTCCGGGGCGTGTGGGCTCCCTTCCTGGAGCACCTGGAGGGTCTGGTCGGTCGCGACGTATTGTTCTTCCCGGTTCAGTCGAACGCGGCTCAGATCGAGGCGATGCGAGCGGGTCGCCTGCACGTCGCGGGGTTCAACACCGGCAGCGTACCGCTGGCGGTGAACTGCGCGGGATTTCGCCCGCTCGCGATGATGGCTCGAGCCGACGGCAGCTTCGGGTACGAGATGGAGTTGCTGACCCACCGTGACAGTGACATCGAATCCGTTCAGGACCTTCGCGGCCGCTCGCTCGCGTTCACGTCTCCGACGTCCAACAGCGGGTTCAAGGCGCCCTCGGTTCTGCTCGAGGCGGAGTTCGGCCTCGTGGCGGAGGAGGACTTCGATGCCGTCTTCTCGGGCCGACACGACAACTCGATCCTCGGCGTACTGCAGCGTGACTACGAAGCAGCCGCGGTGGCGAACCAGGTGATCGACCAGGTGCTCGCGCGCGGGGTCGGGAGTCGTGACGAACTGCGTGTACTGTATCGGTCGGTCTCGTTCCCGACGACGGCGTACGGAGTGTCGAATCGACTCGAGCCCGCGATCGCTGCCGCAGTCGGGGAGGCGTTTCGAACCTTTCCCTGGGAGGGGAGCGCCCTCGATGAAGAGTTTCAGGAAGAGGACGGCTTCATCGATATCACCTACGAGGAGCACTGGGACGTGATTCGTACGATCGACGTGGCTTCGGGAACGAGTTGGGCGTGCCGATGACGAGCCCTGACGTGGTCCTCGACATCGACGGCCTCGTGGTCCGTTATGCCGACGGACCGGAGGTGCTGCAGGGCATCTCGTTCACGCTGGGGCCGCAGGAGATCGTCGGTCTGATCGGTGCGTCCGGTGCCGGAAAGAGCACGGTTCTTCGTGCGGTTCAGCGGCTGGTCGAGCCAACGGCGGGGTCGGTCCGCCTCGGGGGCACGGAGCTCACCACGTTGGGCCCGGTCGAGCTGCGCGATGCTCGCCGCCGCATGGGGATGATCTTTCAGGAGCACGCGCTCGTGGACCGTCTCACGGTCATGGAGAACGTGCTCTGCGGTGCCCTCGGTCGGACGGGCTTCTGGCATGCGCTCCGACGAAGATTCGATCCGGCGGACGTGGCGCACGCGTTCCAGCTCCTCGACCGCATGGGTCTGTCCGGGTTCGAGAATCGGCGGTGTGACGAGTTGTCCGGTGGTCAGAGGCAGCGGGTCGGGATCGCGCGTGCTCTGATTCAGAATCCCGAGCTGCTCCTCGTGGACGAGCCGACAGCCAGTCTGGATCCGGCCGCATCGGTGCGGATCATGACGCTGATCTCCGAGGTGTGCTCGGAGAGCGGTCTCGCGGCTGTGATCAACCTTCACGACGTCCCGCTGGCGCGGCGTTTCTGCCCGCGCATCCTCGCGCTGCACGAAGGCCGCATTGTGTTCGACGGTCCACCGTCGGAGCTCACGGACGCCGTGCTGACCGAGATCTACGGAGAGGAGGCCGTCGAGCCGCACGTGGCTGTGGGTGCCCCCGCGGAGGACCGTCGTGACGACTGAGGCGGCACGAGCCTGGCGGCCTCCCCCGAGGATCGCCAGCGCAGGGGTGCGACGAGCCGCGTGGGTGATCGCAGCGGCGTACGCACTGTTTGCCGCATGGACGATCGACGTAGACGGAGCGCGGATCGCCGAGGGCGCGGCCAGGGCCGCCGACTTTTTCGGGGGGTGGCTGAGGCCGGACTTCGTGACTCGCTGGACGGACATTCGGGCCGGGCTCGTTGAGAGCATCGCGATGACGCTCGTCGCCACGGCCGCCGGCTTCGTCCTGTCCGTACCCTTCGGCCTCGGCGCGGCCAGGAATCTCGCTCCCGCGCCGATCTATGCCGGGTGTCGCGGAGCCCTCGCGGTCTTTCGAGCCTTCCATGAGGTCCTGGTCGCGATCCTCTTCGTGGCGATGTTCGGCTTCGGCGGGTTCGCGGGCGTCATGACGCTGGTGGTGGCCACGGTCGGCTTCCTCGGAAAGCTGCTGGCCGAAGCCGTGGAGGAGATCGACCCGGCGCCGCTGGAGGCCCTGACCGCGGCCGGAGCGACGTGGGCCAGCCGGATCACCTTCGGCGTACTGCCGCAGGTGATGCCGCGCATCCTCGGCCTCACGTTGTACCGGCTGGACATCAACTTCCGCGAGTCCGCGATCATCGGTCTGGTGGGCGCCGGGGGGATCGGAGCCACGCTGATCACGGCGTTCGCACGCTACGAGTTCGAGTCGGTGTCCGCGATCCTCATCCTGATCATCTCGATGCTCTTCGTCGCCGAGCTGCTCTCGAGCCGTCTCCGCCGGAGGCTGCTCTGATGGCCGAACACGCGAAAGGCTCCGGTCTCGAGTGGGTCTGGCTTACGCCGGCACACCGCAGGGGTCGAGCCGTCGCGCTGCTCGTGGCGGCGGTGTGCCTCTCGTGGGGCTGGAGTCATATCGCCGCCCGGACCACCTGGGGGTTCGTCCTCGATGCGGGGGTTCAGCTTCAGGACATGGGGCTGCGCATGTTCCCGCCGGACTCCACCTACCTGGTTCAACTCGCCCGGCCGCTCGTGGATACGTTGCACATCGCGACGCTGGGGACCGGCCTCGGTGTGCTGATCGCGATCCCGCTGGCCTTTCTGGCGGCGAGGACGACGACGCCCTCCCGGCGTATTCTGCGCCCGGTCGCGCTGCTCGTGCTCGTGACGTCGCGTTCGGTGAACTCGATCATCTGGGCTCTGATCCTGGTCGTGCTCGTTGGACCCGGACTGCTGGCCGGGATCCTCGCGATCGCGCTGCGGTCGGTCGGTTTCGTCGGAAAGCTGGTGTACGAGGCGATCGAAGAAGCGCCGGCGCTTCCGGTGACCGCACTCCACACGAC
>CALHIO010000290.1 GCA_938030915.1 uncultured Gemmatimonadota bacterium | reverse complement strand
CGATCGAGGATCCGATCGAGTTCGTGCACCCCAACAAGAAGTCGTTGGTCAACCAGCGTGAGATCCGAACGAACACCAAGAGCTTCTCCAACGCCCTTCGAGCGGCGCTCCGTGAGGATCCGGATGTGATTCTGGTCGGTGAGATGCGCGATCGAGAAACGATCGAGCTCGGGATAACCGCTGCGGAAACAGGTCACCTGGTCTTCGGGACGCTCCACACGAACTCCGCTCCGAAGACGGTCGACCGGATCATCGACGTCTTCCCGGCGGAAGAGCAGGAGCAGATCCGTTCCATGCTGGCCGAGTCACTCAAGGGCGTGATCGCCCAGGTGCTCCTGAGGCACAAGAACGGAAAGAGTCGCATGGCGGCGATGGAGATCATGGTTGGCACCTCCGCCATCTCGAATCTGATTCGGGAAAACAAGATCTATCAGATCCCGTCCATCATTCAGACGGGTAAGAAGGATGGGATGCAGCTTCTGGATCAGCACGTTCTCGAGTTCCTGATGCAGGGGATGATCACGCCCGAAGAGGCGTACATGAAGGCAAACAACAAGCAGGCCTTCCTGCAGCACCTCGACAAGCCGCCCGAGACCGAGTTCGTCTGAGTCGCACCTGAGCCGCACGACGCATGATCCCCTCTAGCAGCTCCGATCTTTCCGGGGTGGCTGCTCGCGTACGCGAACAGATGGTGGAGGTTGAGCGTCTGCTCTCCAAACGGGATCCGGCGCAGGTAACGTGGCGCCCGGACGAGGCGAGCTGGTCCCTCGTCGGCCACGTGGCCCACATGGCGATCGTGCACGGCCCGTATGTTGATTCGATTCACCTGGCGCTCGAGGGCGCCCGCGCCCGGAGCGCTCCCATGAGCGACGGGCCGTGGAAGCATTCGCTGATTTCGAGGTGGTTCGTCCGCCAGAACGAGTCGCCGCCAAAACGACGGATCAGGACGTTCAAGGCAATGGTGCCGGATCCAGGGACGACACGGGAGGCCGCTCTGACGGATTTCCGCAGCACCCACGAGAGGCTCCTCGCCGCGATCGAGGACGCGCATGGGCTCGACCTGGGCAGGATCCGGTTCGGGTCGCCGTTCTTCGGTCTTCTCCGGCTGTCGGCAGGCGCGGCCGTCGGTCTGCTCGTGGCCCACACGGACCGCCACATCTGGCTCATGCATGAGGTGAACCGGATGAGGACCGGGGGGTAACCCTCCCTCTGACGCACCCCCATCTCACATCGCTCAGACGAGGCTTCATGGCAACGCAGGGTCATTCACGTGACGTAGTCGTCCTTTCCGGTAAACGCACCGGCTTCGGGACCTTCGGAGGCTCCCTCAAGGACTTCACGGCGACCGATCTCGGCGTGTTCAGCAGCAAGGCCGCGGTCGAGGCCGCGGGCCTGACGCCCGAGCAGGTGGACCACACCTTCTTCGGAAACGCCCTTCAGACGTCGTCTGATTCGATCTACCTCGCTCGGCACGTGGCGCTCCGGTCGGGGATCCCGCAGGAGAAGCCCGCGCTGACCGTGAACCGGCTCTGCGGATCCGGCTTCGAAGCGATCGTTCAGGGCGCCAAGGAGATCGTGCTGGGTGAAGCCGACGTATGTCTGACCGGGGGCACGGAATCCATGAGTCAGGCTCCGCACGTGATCCGGGGTGCGCGTTGGGGCAAGGCCCTCCGGCTCGGGCCCGCCGGTCCCAACTTCGAGGACGTGCTTTGGGAGGCGTTGCTCGATACGAACTGCGACTTGACCATGGCGCAGACGGCCGAGGAACTCGCGGACCGGTATGAGGTCACGCGCGAGGAGGCGGATCAGGTCGCGTACGACTCTCAGCAGCGGGCCAAGGCGGCCTGGGACAATGGTTACTTCGATGCCGAGATCGCCGAGGTCGTCATCAAGACCCGAAAGGGCGAGACGAGCTACGCGGCGGACGAGCACCTGCGTCCCGAGACGACCATGGAGGCTCTGGGAGGTCTGCGTCCGTACTTCCGGAAGGACGGCCTCGTCACGGCCGGAAACGCCAGTGGGATCGGTGACGGGGCGGCCAGTGCCGTACTCGCGAGCGGCGAGTGGGCCGAGGCCAATGGCGTGACGCCGATCGGACGAATCGTGTCGTGGGGCTTCGTGGGTGTCGAGCCCCAGATCATGGGGATCGGTCCCGCGCCTGCGGCTCGCCTGGCGCTCGAGAACGCAGGACTTTCCCTCGACGACATGGATCTCGTCGAGGTAAATGAGGCGTTCGCACCGCAGTACAAGGCGGTCGAGAAGGACCTGGGGCTCGACCCTGAGAAGACGAATGTGAATGGTGGCGCCATCGCCCTGACACATCCTCTCGCGGCATCGGGTGCGCGCATCACGATCCACCTGCTTCATGAGCTGCGGCGTCGCGGCGGCAAGTACGGTCTGGGCTCCGCCTGCATCGGTGGTGGCCAGGGTGGTGCCGTGATCGTCGAGGCACTCTAGGCCACGAGGCTGGGGACTCCTGTCGGGTGCGTGACGAGGTCGGTCGGAGCCTCACGCGGCAGGAGTTCGATGCGGTGATCCGTCGCGCCGCCGAGCTGGCGGCGTCCGATCCGGACGCCGGCGAAGGGAGGCTGAGCGAGGTCGAGCTCTACCGTATCGCGGGTGAGGTGGGCCTGACGGAGCATCATGTGCGTACGGCGCTGTCCGAGGTGCGCAGTGGTGAAGTCGGAGGCACGACACTCGATCGGATCTTCGGCCCCGCGACGGTGCGGGCCTCCCGGATCGTCCCGGGGACGATCCCGGAGCTCAAGGTCCGGATCGATGACTTTCTGGTTGCGACTCAACTGCTTCAGCCGGTCCGTCGCGCCCCCGAGTTGCTGCTCTACCAGCCCTCTCTCGACTGGGCCTCCCAGCTGGCCAGAGCTGCGAGTTTCTCCTCGCAAAAGCACTACATCGCCTCTGCGAAATCGGTCGAGGTGCGTTTCGACGGGGTCGACGATAAGCGGACATTGATAGAGTTTCTCGTCGATCCTGGAACGCGAAACGAAGATGTCGCCGGAGCCATATTCGGTGGGGGCACGGCCGGTGGTGTATCCGGCACCGTCGTCGGTATCGCGGCCACCGCTGCCATGCCTGTGGCGCTGGCCGTCGGCGCCGGGATCGTTGTGGGAGTCGGGGCGTGGGGCGGCGTGGGGATGATGGTCGGCCGCGGGCACAAGAAGAAGATCGTTCAGGTGCACACTGAGGTCGAAGGTGTGCTGGACCGGTTGGAGATCGGTGAGTCACTGGAGCCGCCGCCTGCCTCATGGAGGCGCTGGGTCAAGCGACAGTTCCACGGCGTTGCCCGTGATCTGGCACGTACAGAAAACGACTTGAAGTGAAGTTCCTTACACGGAGGAAGCGTTGAATATCAGCAAGGTCGGGGTCGTCGGGTGCGGTCTCATGGGCAGTGGGATTGCCGAGATCGCCGCGAAGAGCGGCTTCGAGGTAAAGGTCCGGGAAGTGAACGACGACTTTCTCGAGGCCGGTCAGAAGCGGATTCGGAAGTCGATAGATCGCGCGGTCGACAAGGAGAAGCTCACCGCCGAAGACCGCGATGCGGCATGGGCGCGCCTGTCGTTCACCACGAAAGTCGCTGACCTGGCGGACTGCGATATCGTGATCGAGGCGATCGTCGAGGACCTGGACATGAAGAACGCCCTCTTCGGTGAGCTCGACGGGCTTTGCGGTGAGAGCACCATCTTCGCATCCAACACGAGCTCTCTGACCATCACGGATATGGCGGCCCATGCGCGTGCCGACCGTTTTGTGGGGTTGCACTTCTTCAATCCGGTCCCGGTCATGAAGCTGGTCGAGGTCGTGCGCACGATCGCGACGAGTGATGAGACCTACGACCGGGCGTTCGAGTTCTCGAAGGCGTTGGGCAAGGTGCCGATCGCCGCAAAGGACAACTCGGGGTTCGTCGTGAACCTTCTTCTCGTGCCGTATATGCTCGACGCGATTCGCCAGCTCGAGCGCGGTGTCGCGAGCATCGAGGACATCGACACGGGGATGGCGCTCGGCTGCGGTTATCCGATGGGTCCGTTCACGCTCTGTGACTTTGTCGGCATCGACACACTGTACAAGATCTCGGAGATCATGTTCGACGAGTACCGGGAAGAGCGTTACGCGCCTCCTCCGCTCCTCAAGCGAATCGTCGCGATGGGGCGCTACGGTCGGAAGACCGGCCAGGGATTCTACGACTGGAGCGGCGAGAAGCCCGTTCCACTTCCGGTGTGAACGTGGGGCGCCTCCCGTTCAGGGGAGGCGCCCCACCGTCGTTCCGCGAACGGCATCACACCTGCTTTCACGGGGCAAAGAAAAAGGCGGCCCCCGCGTGGGGACCGCCTCGGACGTCCGTGGTGGAAGGACGTTAGGGACGCTTGCGACGCTGACGCCGACGCTCGCGACGGATCGCGGCCTCACGCTTCCGCTTGCGCTGGGCGCTCGGCTTCTCGTAGTAGCGACGCTTGCGCAGCTCCGAATAGAGGCCCGAGCGCTGAACCTTCCGCTTGAAGCGGCGAAGAGCGCGGTCGAGGCTCTCGTTGTCCTGTACGACGACTTCCAAGACGATCACATCCTTTGGTAGATCACTACATTCGAGCGTGAAAAGCTAAATACGCCCGTAGCAGCGAGCAACAGCTACCCAGGTCGGATCACAGTGCCCGCAGATCTGGTCGCGGCTACCTCAGGGCAGGCGTCCTTCACGGTGCAGTGTATGGGTGTACAGGCGGTACACCTCGGGATGCGCCAGGAAGTCTCTGGCCCACGTCTCGAAGTCCGGAAGGGGTAGGTGGGCCTCGATGTGGTCGACGACGATACGCGCGAACTGAACCCGGTCCTTCGCTCGGAAGTCGATGCTTTCCCCTTCGAGGATCCGGTCGACCGCTTCACCGAAATCATCCGGATCCACGATGGATATGAAGTGACAGACCTGATCGATTCGATACGACTCGTAGAGCGAGCGAAGCCGATCGAGTTCGTGGGGCGTTACGTCCAGAGGGTCGTCGATCCAGTCGCCTGCGATCTCGACGGCGTTCGCGTTCAGGAGGGTTCGAAACTGGCCCCGCAGGTGCGTAGGGCTCCCGTCGTGACGCCCGCTCGTGTGAAGCGCGGAGTCCAGAAGCCCGTGAAGCAACGGTCGGCCGAGGCCCCGGGCCTTTTCGTGGATCGCCCCCTCGGACGCCTCGACGAAGATGTCGGTCGTCCGGACTTCGTCGGCTCTGTGCTCGGAATGGCTGGGGCGGAACGACAGGTAGCCGTGCCACGTCGCTTCCGTCGCCCGGAACGTGACCAGAAAACAAGCCCACGCTTCGGCTCCGCTTTCGATGAAGCCAACGGACCGTCGTCGCTCGGAGGCGGTGGTGTACGGAGGGCTGGGGGAGGCCTTCAAATCGCAGTGGATACGTGAGATACAGCGTATCGTCGAAGGAATGATGTCCGTGTCGCAGGTCGGGTGCAACCATCTTGTTCCGGGCTGGGAGTTTTCCTTGCAGTCGTCGCAAACAGATGGTTATCCTGAGAATCCGACCCTGAATTCCGTTAGCATCGGGGCCGATGGATTTAATCAGCACATCAGGGCGGATCGGGGCCGTCGGCCCCGGTCCGTTTCACGGCAGAACGCCCTTCGCCAAGCTCCGGAGGAGCCGCGATGCAGCTTCATTCGACCACAACGACCGAGACACGCCCGGAGGCGATGGGCGATGTCCCGGGTATCTGCGAACTCCCGCTAACGCGCGCGATCGTGCAGTACCGGGATCATCACGAAATGGATGCCGCGGGCGGGCGCATCGAGGACATCGGCCTCGCGCTGGTCGTGGAGGGGAGATATGCCTCCACGTCGGAGGTGGTCGATCTCGGAAGCGGAAGCATCAAGGTGCTGGATCTCAGCACCGAGCTCGTCGTGCTCGACTGGGTCTACGATCCGACGGTCGATCACGTCGCCGAGCTGATCACCGCATCGGCAGCCACGCACGAGTCGCAGGACCTTCGTGCGTATAGCCGCCAGCTCGGCCTTCGCGTTCTCGAGCGTGTCGGCTTCGGCCCGTTGTCGCGTCCCACCTTCCTGCGTGTCGGGTTCCGAGACATCTGCCGCGATCTCGACCTGCACGAGGGCACGTCGATCCGTTTTGTTCTCGGGCCGGGCCGACTGACGCGCGCCCATCTCGACTACGACGCGTGTGCGCTTGTGTTCAGGACCGCCTTCGACGAGCCGGACGCCCAGCTGGAGCACGCCCTCAGCGTGGCCTTCGCGCAGGCTGAGCTTCATCGTGAGGATCCGTCGTCCCCCACGGGCGCGGTCTCCTACCATGTCCGGCTGCCGATCCCGACCAGTCTCGTCGAGGCTCGTCAGGTGCTGGGCCGCATGCGTCGTGGCCTGGTGGCGCTCATGGCTCGCTTCGAGGCGGAACGATACGCCTCCGTCGAGACCCTGATGCAGACGTTTGGCGCGCGTGAGACGCTCGCCGGACTTCAGATTCACGAGCCGACCGTCAACATCGTACGTCTGCCCCCTCCCATCGCCGGCTCGCACGTCGTCCATTGATCGCCCCGCACATCGGTATTCTCGGGAGCGATTCCGAGGACCAGGAGCGGCAGTACGCCGAGTATCGGATGCGACAGGGTCGCGCTCTGGTCTTCATGCTCCCGCCGGAAGCGGTCCGACCGTTACTGCGTCGACTCCATCGTCGACAGCCATCATCCCAGTTGGTGGGGGACGATCCTCTCGGGGCGCTGGCCGAATTCTGTGCCGACCTGCTTCCCCTGCCTCCGCTGGACACGTGGCTCCAGGATGTACGGGAGAACCCGGATGCGTACGTCGATTCGCTGGATACGCCCGCGGGTGCGCCGACGGCGGCAGCGCCCGCAACGTTGGAATCGCGGCGGTTTCGTGGAGCAGGCACCGATTGGGTGGCGGCTCTTCGGGTGTTCCGGGACGAGGATGCCTGGCGTGGCTTCATCGCGTTTCGGGCGGAGCATGGGGATCCGGTGCACCGCACCTCCCTCGTCTTCTGTGAAGAGGGGCCCCGTCAGGTGAGAGATCGCTTTCGATCCTTCGAACCGGCAGCTCTCGAGTCGTTCCTGCGCTCGGCGATGGCGTAACGGTTTTTTACAAAAAAACTGCTGCGCCCGGGTCGTGGAGCGGTCGTCCCGCGACCTTCGAAACTCGCTGTAATACTTGAACTTCCGGGCGACGAGGGTGCATGCGCATAAACTACGGACCAGTTGAGGAACACTTGGATTTCGAATTTGGATCATTTTTTAAGTCGTTGTGCTGCAACGGTTTATAAAAGTACAATTATCGCGCAAATCTCTCCGGAATGGGGGTTGCGCCCCCTCGTGGAGCCCTTTAGCATTCTTCCACTCGAGGTTGCTAGCTCCTCCCGCCGCTCTCGATGGCCTGCCCGGTCGCGAGCCTCGGCGCCCCTTGGAAAGTTCAGCTTTTCCACAATCAACCATGGGCGAGGTGTGTCTATGTGGGAGACGCGTACCGTACAGCTGTCTGTGCGTTTGCCGCGTGAGATCGCAGATCAGGCGGAAGAGGTTCAGGACTCCGATCCAGAGTTCCTGAGTCGAGTAGTTCTGTACGGAATGACTCGTCGGTCGATCTACAACCACCTCCGTGAGAACGGGGCGGGCCCGGCGGACGTCGACGTGGAGGTTGTGCCAGCCCAGCCGTAGGGTTCTCGAAACACTTGCTTTAGCGAGCCCCTCTGTCCAAACGTAGGCCCGGTTCGAAGCTCCCTCGATCGACCGGCCCTCATGGGCAGGGGGGCTTGTTCACGTTCGGCGGAGGCATCGCGGTGGACGGAGCGAAAGGCCCGGACGAGCCGCTCCACATTCTGCGCGCCAAGTACCACGACTACTGCTCTGCGCAGGTCGCGGACCTACTCGTCTACATGAGTCCGGACGAGATCTACCTCCTCGCGCACCGGGCAATGCGCGAAGAGGGGAACGGGGACGACATCTCCTACAACGAAATGGTGCGCATTGCGACGGAGTGGTTGAGTCGCCGCGTGGCGCTGCCGCCCTTCGAGGTCTGGGTCGAAGACTACCGGCGGTATCCCGACCGCTATGAAGAGTATTTCATGGGACTCTGGGAGTCTGCGGCCGAAGAAGACGGGGACGCGTAAACGACGGGTGCATCACGATGCGCCCCGCGTTTGGCTAGAAAGGGAGGTCGTCGTCCGGCTCGGGGGATGGGGTGGGGGAGCCTCCGCCAGAGAAGCCTCCGCCGCCACCTCCGTCGTATCCACCACCACCGAAGTCTCCGCCGCCTCCCCCTGACGCTCCCAGCATGACCATCTCGGTCACGACGACGTCGGTCCAGTATTTGGTGCCGCCTTCACCCTCGGTCTGCGAGTATTCGATCCGCCCCTCGACGTAGAGGCGGTTCCCCTTCTTCACGTACTGCTCGACGATGTCGACCAGCCGGCCGAAGAAGGTGAGGCGGTGCCATTCGGTCTTCTCGTTCTTGTTCCCGGTGTTCCGGTCCGTCCAGGTCCGGTTCGTCGCGAGAGACACCTTCGCGACACGCGCTCCGGAACCTGTCGCGCGAATCTCGGGGTCGTTCCCCACGTTGCCGATCAGCATGACCTTGTTGAGCGAACGACTCATGGAAGTACGACTCCTCGTTGGGGTCGCCCTGGTGGGCGAGAGGGGGCTGTGGCGCCCTCGATCCGGCGCCCATGAAGGGCGGGAAGGTAAGCCCGGTTTCGTGGTTTTTCCATGTCGTAACGCTCCGCTATCTTTGTCGGCCTTCCTTCATCCGAGCATGCCTCCGGGAGACCGTTCGCCATGGGCGATCCGACGTACATCAAGGTTGAGCGCGACGACGAACTCGCCGTCGTCATCATCGATCGACAGGACAAACTGAACGCCCTCAATGCCGAGGTCGTCCGGGAGATCGGTGAGGCCTTCGAAGGTCTGCGGGACGACGATTCGGTCCGCGCGGTCATCCTGACCGGCGCCGGCCAGAAGGCGTTCGTCGCTGGAGCCGACATTGGTGAACTGGCCACGATGAACTCGATGACCGGGGTGGCGGTCAGCCGTGCCGGGCAGGAGGTCTTCCGCGCCATCGAGATGTTTCCGAAGCCTGTGATCGCGGCGGTGGGTGGATATGCACTCGGCGGCGGTTGCGAGCTCGCCCTCGCCTGTCATCTGCGGGTCGCCAGCGAGAAGGCTCGCTTCGGTCTTCCCGAGGTCGGTCTCGGCATCATCCCCGGGTACGGAGGTACGATTCGTCTCGCCCGCCTGGTGGGACTGGGGCGTGCCATCGAGCTGACGCTGACGGGCGACATGGTGGGGGCGGAACAGGCTCAAGCGATCGGGCTCGTATCGGCCGTGGCCGAGCCAGACGCGTTGATGGATGACGCGAAGGCGCTCGCGCGGAAGATCACGAAGAACGGACCCGTCGCGGTTCGGCTCGCGCTCGAGTCGATGTACCGCGCGGTGGACACCGCAACGGAGGATGCCCTCGGCTTCGAGTCGTCCGCCTTCGGCCTGTTGGCCTCGACGCAGGACATGAAGGAGGGAATGCAGGCCTTCCTCGAGAAGCGAAAGGCCGAGTTCAAGGGCTCCTGACCGATCGTGGGGGGGCGGGTGTGATTCAGCCCGCAAATCCTGCGAAAAGGGGACGGTTTCGCTGTTCTCGGGAGTGGTTGAAATCGTTAGCTTTTCCTATGGATTTCGCGTCTCTCCCGCCTTTCGAACCTTGCATCTGAGCGAGCTTTCGCTGAGGCATTTCCGAAACCTCCGAAATCAGGAGCTGGAGCTGCCGCGCGAAGGCGTCGCCCTCATCGGCGACAATGCGCAGGGGAAGTCCAACTTCCTCGAAGCCATCTACTATCTGGAGACGCTGCGCTCGTTTCGGGGGGCCCGTGATGCACAGATGGTGGCGTTCGGTGAAGACGTCTTCCGGGTCGTGGGTACGACGGAAGGCGAGGACGATGAGCCCCGAGGCGCACAGGTCGCCGCAGCATTCCAGAAGAAGGGCAAGCGCAAGAAAGTCTCCGTGGACGGTGCCGAGGCCGATCGGCTCACGGACGCACTGGGACACTTCTCGGCCGTCATCTTCTCCCCCGCCGATGTGGATCTCGTGAGCGGTGGACCGTCTGAGCGTCGTCGGTTTCTCGACATCCTGCTTTCGCTCAACGAGCCTGGATACGTGGGGGCGCTCTCCGACTACAAGAAGAGTCTGGTCCGCCGGAACGCCGCACTGAAGGCGGGGCAGCCGTGGTCTCTCGTCTCTGTGTGGGACCAGGGGCTGGTTCGAGCGGGGGCCGATATCATGAGCGCCCGTCGCTCGTGGGTGGAAGCCAGGGCGGGGGCGTTCGATGATTATTATGCACGAGTCAGTGGCGGCCGCAGGGCACGAATGACCTACAGGCCCCAGGTGCCTCTCGAGGACGCCTCGGACGTCGACGCGGTCCGGGAGGCGTTCGGCGAGGCGCTCGAAGCCGCACGGGATCGCGAGGTGCGCAGAGGTGTGACGTTGGTCGGCCCTCATCGAGACGACCTCCGGCTCCAGCTGTGCGACGAGGGCGACGGCCTCGATCTTCGCGATTACGGCTCGGGAGGCCAGCGACGGACCGCAGCCCTCGCGCTCAGGCTCGTCGAGGCGATGACCATCCGTGAGCGCCGTAGCCGTCGCCCGATGATTCTGCTCGACGACGTGTTCGCGGAGCTCGACGGTGGGCGCAGCGAGCGGATTCTCGAGCTCATGGAGGGAGAGGATACCGGTCAGGTCGTGCTCACCGCGCCGAAGGACGCCGACGTCCGGATTCGGCGTGATGCGCTACCTCGCTGGAGGATTCAGGCGGGGGCGATCACCACATGATGGGCGCGTCTCCGATGAAGCGGACCGGAAAAGGTCTGCGTACCGAGCAGCGGCGGTCGGGGAAGCCGGTGGCGTTGGGTTCGGTGGTCGACAAGATCCTCGAGGATCACGGCGTCCTCGATCAGGTCCGCCGGATGTCCGTGCTCGAGGACTGGCCCGCGCTCGTCGGTGAGGCGGTGGCTCGCGTGACGCACGCTCGGAGCGTGGACGACACGGTGCTGATCGTAGAAGTCCGCAGCAGCGCGTGGTTGATGGAGTTGAACATGATGAAGGGTGACTTCGTCCGGCGTGTGAACGAGCACATGCCCGACACGCCCATCGAACGGATCGTCTTCGTGCAGGCGGAGACCGAATAGGGCGCGACCTCGCGCCGTACAACGCTTCGGAGTAGAGATGGCGAAAGAGAAGAAGCAGAAGGGAAGCGATTACACTGCGGGTCAGATCCAGGTCCTCAAGGGACTGGAGGCGGTGCGCAAGCGGCCCGGGATGTACATCGGCTCGACTTCGGGCCGCGGTCTGCACCACCTCGTCTACGAGGTCGTCGACAACTCCATCGATGAGGCGATGGCCGGGCATTGCAGCCAGGTGACCGTCTCGATTCACGAGGACGACTCCATCACGGTGGAGGATGACGGTCGCGGCATTCCGGTCGACATCCATCCGACCGAGAACGTTCCGGGCGTCGAGCTCGCGATGACCACGCTCCACGCCGGTGGAAAGTTCGACAAGGACACGTATAAGGTGTCCGGTGGTCTGCACGGCGTCGGCGTCTCCGTGGTGAACGCGCTCTCGACGTTTCTCGAGGTCGAGATCCGGCGCGGTGGAAAGCTCTACCACCAGCGGTACGAGCGTGGCATCAAGACGAAGGAGCTCGAAGAGAAGGGTAAAGCGAAGGGGAGCGGGACCACGGTCACCTTCAAGCCCGATCACGAGATCTTCACCGAACTCGTCTACTCGTACGAAGTGCTCTCCAACCGACTCCGGGAGTTGGCGTTCCTCAACAAGGGCCTGAAGATCGTCCTGGTCGACGAGCGGGGTGAGGGTGAGGAGGAGTCCTATCAGTACGATGGAGGAATCGCTGAGTACGTGACGTTCTTGCGGGGCTCGAGGGGCGCGCTCCACGACAAGATCTGCTACTTCGAGACATCGAAACCCGAGGCAGAGATCGAACTCGCGCTCCAGTACGACCAGGGGTTCAGCGAGAACACACACTCCTTCGTGAACAACATCAACACGCACGAAGGCGGGATGCACGTTACCGGGCTCAAAGCCGCGCTGACTCGGACCATCAACGACTACGCCAAACGGAACAACATCTTCAAGAAGGGCGAGTCCCTTTCTGGTGATGACGTTCGCGAGGGCCTGACGTGCGTGCTCAGTGTGCGGGTCATGGAACCGCAGTTCGAGGGTCAGACCAAGACGAAGCTCGGGAACAGCGAGGTTCGCGGAGCCGTCGAGGCTGCGGTCAATGAACACCTGTCGACGTTCCTCGACGAGAACCCGAAGGCCGGCAAATCCATCATCGAGAAGTCACTTCAGGCTGCTCGGGCTCGCGATGCTGCGCGTAAGGCGCGGGACCTGGCGCGCAAGAAGAGTGCTCTGGAAGGAGGGGTGCTTCCGGGCAAACTCGCGGACTGCTCGATCTCCGACCCGTCGATGTGTGAGCTGTACCTGGTCGAGGGTGACTCCGCCGGAGGTTCCGCCAAGCAAGGTCGGGACCGGGGGTACCAGGCGATCCTTCCGCTGAAGGGCAAGATTCTGAACGTCGAGCGTGCAAGGATCGACAAGATCCTCTCCAACGACGAGATCGGGGCGATGATCACCGCGATCGGTGCCGGTATCCGCGACGAGTTCGAGCTCGGAAAGGCCCGATATCACAAGATCGTCATCATGACGGACGCCGATGTCGATGGTGCGCACATTCGCACCCTGCTTTTGACGTTCTTCTTCCGGCAGATGCGCGAGCTGATCGAGGCCGGATACGTGTACATCGCCCAGCCTCCGCTCTATCGGGTCCGGAAGGGAAAGCAGGAGGTCTACTGCTACAACGACGTTGAGCGGGAAGACGCGATCAAGCGCTTCGGTGGCAAGGAGGGCGAGACAAGCAAGGGGATTCATATCCAGCGCTACAAGGGCCTCGGTGAGATGAACCCCGATCAGCTCTGGAAGACCACGATGGATCCGGAGTCTCGTACCATCCTGCAGGTGCAGATCGAGGATGGCGCGATCGCTTCGAATCTCTTCGACCGTCTCATGGGTGACGAGGTGCAGCCGCGACGCGAGTTCATCGAGAAGAACGCGAAATACGTGAAGAATCTGGACATCTAGTCCGTCACGTTTCGCTGGATGAGGTGAGGGGCGCGTCCGAACGGTTCGGGCGCGCCTTTCGTGTCACGGAAGGGCATCCCCCATAAGGCCGGCTGCATCCACGATCCTCGCGTCATCGCGGCGCGCGACCTCCCGGCGAAGCCATGTCGGCGTCGAGCGCCCCGTGAAGACGAGTCGGATTCGCCCCTGCCTCCCGAAGCCGTAGCGAGTTTCACGGATACTGAGATCGAGTTGCTTGAGAGGGGTGGGCTTGGGCGTGTGGGGACGGGTGGCCGGTGGATCCCAGAGACATACTCCATAGTAGATGGCTCCGCTCCCCAGCGTGCCCGCCACGGGGATCTCTGACGCCGGACCCCAGATCGATCCACTGTCGCGAGCGTTCGATCCGAGGGTCTCGAGGGCGTCGATCTCCATGTGGCGTCGACAAACCATGGGCATCATCCGCTGGAGGTGGTCGCGGATGCGCGGACGAATCTTGTCCGCGTAATGCGGCACGATCTCGGAGCCTCGCTCCGAGATCCTCCATGGGAGGATGAATCGGAGCCAGAAGGCGAGAAAGGGGTCGGTGAGGGCGTAGCGGCTCGAGCGGCTGCGGGGCGCTGCGTCCAGAGATCGCCGGCTTCGGATGAGGCCGAGTTCGGCCAGCCTCTTCAGGTAGGGTGCCACCTGCCCGCTTTTCGTGAGGTCCGGGATGGCTCCGGAAAGGTCTGCCCATTCGGCCTCCCCTACGGAAAGCGCTTCGAGTAGCGCCATGTAGCGGGTGACGGTCTGCACGGATCGCTCGAGCCAGGTCATCGGCAGCTCTGCGAGGGGGCCTTGGTCCTGAAGCAGCAGACGACGGACGTTGGTGCCCACCGTGACCGATGTGTCCAGGTGGGCGAGTACGCCGGGAAGCCCGCCGAACACACCGTACGCACGGATCTTGTCAGACGGATGCGTACCGGGGAGGTGAGGTGCTGCTGCCCTCAGAGGTAATGGATCGACCTGGAGTACGAGAGAGGGTGTGGCGACTTCGAAGTCGGGTCCCACGGATGGCATCGACCCGGCCCGACCTGCAAGGACGACGTGAAATGGGACCCGGGAGGCACGGGCCGCGGTGAGGGCCTCGGCCAACCCCGCTTCGAACCGGGATCGAGCGTCCTGCATCCGGTGCGCATCGTCAAGAATCAGGACGAAGGGTCCCCGGTTCGTCGCGTGGCTGAGCAACTCGCGGAACAGCCTGCTCCAGCTGGGGATCTCGGAGTCAGGCACCCTCCCTTTCCGGTCGACATCGACGGCCGATGGGCGAGACGGATGCCCGGGTCGGTCGTCGTCCGACGGTTGGCCCTGCATTCGCCGCCACAGGTCGAGTCGGATCAATGGATCCGGACGGGGTGGACAACGAAAGCGAAGTCCCGGGTACCGCTCCACCGCTCGGCGGACGAGGGCAGACGTTCCGGCTCCGGGGAGTCCGAAGACCGAAACGCATCGAGCCTCCTGTTTGTCCAGCTCTGTCCGAAGGAGGCCGAGTTCTCGAGATCTTCCGGTGAAGTTCACGCTATAAACGAATGGTTACAGTAAATATAAAATACTTAGCGTAATCAATTTTAGTCAAAAAAGCGTTTAATGGGGGTTGAGGGAGGTCGGGAGTGCCGTCACGTTCCGTGCAGCTCAAAACCTTATCCCCAATCGGAGTTGTCATGAGCAGAGTGATTCCCCGCTTCGACACGCTGGCGGCGGCGAAATTCGATTCCTCGCCTTCGTCCGAGAAGCGTCATCGCACAAATCTCGAGGAGGTCTTCGGCGAGAACGTCTTTGGTCTACACGAGATGAAGTCGCGCCTGCCGAGTGCGCAGTACGAAGCGCTCCTTTCGACGATCCAGAATCGGACGGAGTTGGACGGGTCCGTGGCAGACGCGGTCGCGTCCGCGATGAAGGAGTGGGCCCTCGAGAAGGGTGCGACCCACTACACGCACTGGTTTCAGCCGCTCACCGGCAGCACGGCCGAGAAGCACGACTCGTTCCTGAAGCCGACGGGCGACGGCCGGGCGATCACCGAGTTCCGCGGCAAGGAGCTCGTGCAGGGCGAGCCTGATGCATCCTCGTTCCCCTCGGGCGGCCTGCGGGCCACCTTCGAGGCTCGCGGATACACCGCGTGGGACCCCACCTCTCCCGCCTTCATCATGGAAGGTCCGGGTGGTGCGTATCTCTGCATTCCGACGGCGTTCGCGTCTTGGGCCGGCGATGCCCTCGACAAGAAGACGCCGCTCCTCCGCTCGATGGACGCCATCGACGTGCAGGCTCGACGCGCGCTCAAGCTGTTTGGCTCTCCGCCCAAGCCGGTGACCCCGACCTGCGGTGCGGAGCAGGAGTTCTTCCTGGTGGACGAGGAGTTCTACTACCGCCGCCCCGACCTGCAGACCGCCGGGCGCACGCTCTTCGGTACCAAGCCGCCGAAGGGGCAGGAGTTGGATGACCACTACTTCGGATCGATTCCCGACCGGATTCTCGAGTGCATGAACGAGGTCGAGGTCGATCTCTACCGGCTGGGCGTGCCGATCACGACCCGCCATAACGAGGTCGCGCCGGGGCAGTACGAGATGGCGCCGATCTACGAGGACGCGAACCAGGCGGCCGATCATCAGCAGCTCGTCATGTCGACCCTCCGCAGGGTCGCTCGGAAGTACGGTCTCGTCTGCCTGATGCATGAGAAGCCCTTCCAGGGTGTGAACGGCAGCGGCAAGCACCTCAACTGGTCGATGGGTACGGAGGATCAGAACCTCCTCGAGCCCGGTGACACGCCGCATGACAACATGCAATTCCTGTTTTTCTGCTCCGCCACGCTCAAGGCCGTAGCAGCGCATCAGGATCTCCTGCGCGCGGCAGTCGCCCATGCGGGTAACGACCACCGTCTTGGAGCCAACGAGGCCCCGCCGGCGATCATTTCCGCCTTCTGCGGTGATCAACTCCAGGATGTTTTCGAGCAGATCGAGAAGGCGGGTGAGGCGACCAGCAGCAAGCCCTCGGGCCTGCTCGGGCTCGGCGTAAAGGTTCTGCCGAACCTGCCGAAGCACGCGGGTGATCGGAACCGGACGTCGCCGTTCGCGTTCACGGGGAACAAGTGGGAGTTCCGCGCGTTGGGTTCGTCACAGAGTGTCTCCTTCCCGGCCATGGTGCTGAACACGATCGTCGCCGAGGCGATCGATGACCTGTGCACGAAGCTGGAGGCCGAGCTCGAAAAGGGGACGTCGTTCGATGACGCCCTTCGCGGACTCCTGGCGTCGGAGATCCACGAGTTCAAGCACGTCATCTTCAACGGAGACAACTACTCGGACGAGTGGGTTACCGAGGCCGAAGGTCGCGGGCTGCTGAACCTGCGCTCGACCATGGACGCACTGCCGAAAATCGTCGACGAGAAGAACCTCGAGCTCTTCGAGAAGTACGGTGTTCTGTCACACCGTGAGCTCGAGTCTCGCTACGAGATCTTTGTCGAGCAGTACTTCATCGCGATCAACATCGAGGGCGAGACGGCGCAGTATATGGCTGAGACGATGTTCATGCCTGCCTCGGTGCGGTACTTGAGCGATCTGCTCACGGCCGCCGAGCGTGCCGATGATCTAGGCATGAAGGCGGATGGGGTGATGGCTACCGCGAAGCGGGTCAACGATTTGATCGACCAGCTCAACGAGAAGGTCGGCATCCTCGCTGAGCAAAATCAGGAACTCGGCGGAGACGATGTCGTCTCGAAGGCCGAGCACATGCGGACGAACATCATCCCGGCGATGAATGAGGTTCGCGACGTGGTCGACCGCCTCGAGCGTGTCGTGCCCGACGACCTGTGGCCGGTTCCGGCCTATCGGGACATGCTCTTCGTCAAGTAAGAAGGGCGCGGCACTCGATCAGGGTGCCAGGACGGACGAAGGGGCCGGCGGATCGATCCGCCGGCCCCTTCTTCGTTGTCTCGGACCCGGCTCAGGGGAGAGGGGTGAGTTCGGCAGTGAGGGTGACCGGGATGACATGGCACTCGTCCGCCGAGATCTCGACGCCGACTCGGGTCCACGTCTCGTAGCCCGGGTGGTCGATGGTGATCGTGTACGTCCCGGGTCGCTCCCCCGCACCCGAGAGAGTCGAGCCGTCCCAGGAATCCGTGACAACCTCTTCGTAGCTACCATCACGGAGCGTCATGGTCGCGGCTGCCGCGATGGGGTTGCTGGTCGACTGGTCGACAACGGTCACGGTCAGGCCATAGACGAACTGCTTGGTGCAGAGGACCGGCTCCACCGTGCCGCCCTGGTAGCACCCGGCGAGCAGAACAAGGAGCCCAATCCCGATCGTGCCGCTCCGGATCCACCGATTCGATGTCCTCACCCTCGCCCCTTTGCGTGATACCATCCTGCCACGTGTCCTGTGCTGAACGTGGATTGTCTCTTCCGGCGCATGCCCACCGAACTTACACCTCTGAAACGAATGAGACCCCGCCGCTGTGACATCAGTGGGTCGTAGCCATCTCTCCCATCGCCTCGAAGATCAGCCCGAGCAATTCGTTCATCTCGTTCCCGCGGATCCAGCGAGCCACGACGACGAGTTCATTCGCCGGGTCGACGTAGACGAGGTTCGACCCTGCTCCAGAATGCGTCCAGGTGTAGTCGGGAGCATTCGAGTACCGTCGTCCGTCCGGATTCAACATGAAGTTCATGAAGCCGTAGGTATCGTTGACGGCTCCTGGCGTCGTGGACAGGTCGATCCACTCCTCGGAGATGATCTGTTCACCGTTCCACGTGCCCTTGTGCATGGTCAGCAGGCCGAAGCGGGCAAGGTCGTACGCGTTGATGAGCATACCACCGCCCCAGTGGCTACCCCCACTCGGGGCCTGGACCATGGTTCCGTCCATGATGACCCACGAATTCTCGTACCCGTGCCAACGCCAGGTGGGCGAGGCGCCGATCGGATCCATCACGTACTCGCGCAGAACCTCGGGAAGGGGTCGCCGCCACACGCTCGTCGCTGCGAGGGCGAGGAGGTTGACGCGGGTGTCGTTGTACTCGTACACAGTGCCTGGCTCCACGCGCGGTCGCGTCAGCCACGTCGAGCGGTCCTGGTCGGGACGGTCTGCCCACTCCGGCTTGCCCCAGAGCGTGCCTTCCCAGTCACTCGTCTGCCGAAGGAGGTGGTCCCACGTGATCTTGCGGTTGTTTTCCGACTCGAAAAGAAGCTTCGGACGACGTCCGTCCTGATCACCGGGCTCTCCGTCGCCAGGCTCGAGGACGATCGGAGGCATGTAGGCCCGGACACGATCGTCCACGCTGCGGATGAGGCCACGATCCCACGCCAGCCCCACGGTCGTCGACAGGAAGCTCTTCGCGACACTGAACGTGTTGTCGACCTTCTCGGGATCTCCCCACTCGGCCACGATATACCCCTTGTGCACGATCACGCCGCTCTGAGGAGCACGGACCGTGAACGGACCGATTGCCTCACCCCGCGGTTCGCGTCCGAACGTCATGTCGTGGTTCAGGTTCAGGTCGCGGGGCGACGTCGATTCGGCCGCAATCGCAAACTGGACTGCCTCGTCGAGCTTGGTCGGGTCGAATCCCGCATCGGCCGGGGTCCGACGTTCCCAGTCAAGGTGGGTGCCGGGCCAGTATGTCTGAGCCTCAGCCTCGCCTCCGGGCATCGGGATCGACACGGTAGCCAGCAGTACGACGGATCGGATGGCTCGGGACATCGTGCGTGGAATCATGAGACACTCACATCGTGGGGCTGCAGAAGAAAGACAGCGTACTGGTCCCTCGCGAACCACGCTACGGCCTCTCCCCTGGCACCTGCGCCAGCCGTATCTTGGCCTGTCCGTCCGAGCAATGAGCATCGAGGGCATGACCGACACGACCACCGCTCCGCGTCTCGTCGAATCCCTCGCGTCGGCATCTCGTCGGCATAAGCTCGCCCGTAAGCTGCTCGTTGCCCCCAGCCATGCCGTAGGTCGTGAACTGCTGCGCAGGCTGGCGCTCGTGGGGAGCGGCTGGGTGGGCTTCGAGGTCGTCACGCCGCAGCGTGTGGCGCAGAGACTCGCTCAGCGGGGCCTCGATGAGGCCGGCCTCGACGTTATGGATCGCTTCGAGCAGCAGGCGCTCCTGGACCGCGCGCTCGATTCCGCGCTTGCGGCGGAGGAGGGCATCCTGGGTGAGCTGTCCGAGGGCGTTGGATTCCGGGAGCGTGTGCACGGCGCCATCCTCGCCCTGAGACTGGCTGGGATCGGGCCGCGTGAGCTCGATGATGCGCGGTTCACCCAATGGGAAAAGAAGCTGTTTCTCGTGCGCGTGCTCCAGCGATACGAGCGGCTCCTGTCGGAGCGGCATCGCGCGGATGCGGCCACCCTGCTTCGTCTCGCGATGAGTCACCTGGAGCAGGAAGGCACACAGCTGCCTTCGGTACTCGAAGCCGATCAGTTGTTGCTGGTGCCCGGTCTCTCGATGCGTGGTCTGTCCGGTTCCTTCATCTCGGCACTGGCCGCCCGAGGCGGCCGGTTGCTGGAGACCGATCCAGTGCTCGGGCTCGACGTGCCGAAGTCTCTTCTTTGGGGCCGCTGTGGTGACCCGTCGTTCGGCTCCCACCTTCATGCTCCCGACGAGTGCGAGGAGCTCAGGGGGCTCGACTTCTTCTGCGCTGCATCGATCGAGGCCGAACTCCGGGAGGTCCTGAGGCGCGTCGTCGAACGCGGACTGTCGTGGGACCAGGTCGAGATCGTGGCGACGGACGGAACTGCGTACGGGTCGGCGCTCCATGCGATCGCGACCCGACTCGAGATCCCGGTCACGTATGCCGTAGGGCTGCCGATCGGACGGACGCGTACGGGGCGGGTCGTTCAGGCCTATCTCGACTGGATCGAGGAGGGCTTCCAGGCTGCGCCGATCCGGCGTCTGCTCGAGGCCGGTGACCTGAGACCTCCCAGGAGCCGCGGCAACCACGCACCCGCAGCGTTGGCCCGCCGATTCCGCGGTCTTCGCATCGGGTGGGGCCGAAAGCGATACCGGGACCAGATCAAAGACGCCCTCAAAGGCGTCGATCGAATGGAACCCAACCGGCGGGAGTCCGAGGCCAACTTCGAGCGCCGGCGTGAGCGTACTCGGACGGAGCTCGAGGCCATCCGCTCGATCCTTTTCCCGGCCCTGAGAGCGACACCGGCGGTTCCTGACCGCATGGGGGAAGGCGGGGATCCCGTGTCTCCCGCGGAGATCGCGCGAGGACTCAGGGCTTTTCTGCGTCGCGTGCCTCGTGGTCGCGGCCCGGATCGTGGTGCCAGAGAAGAGGTCGGCCGTATCCTCGAACGGATCGAGGCAACGCTGAATCGCCGCACCGAGTTCCGGGCCTCCGTGTCCATTCTTCGGCGTCATCTGGATCTTCGGGTCCGCCCGGAGATCGCAGGTGACGACCCGGATGGGGCCGGTGCGCCCTGGGCCTCGACCGGGGGCGCGCTGCATCTCAGTGATCTCCAGCACGGTGGCTACTCCGGCCGTGAGGCAGTCTTCGTCGTCGGCCTCGATGCCGAGCGCATGCCGGGTGGAGGCGGTCAGGACGCGGTCCTTCTGGACAGTGACCGCCGGGTGCTGGGAAGCGATCTCCCGACCTCGTCGGAGCTCCTCCGAGAAAAGGTCTTCCGATTCGCAGCTCTCTTCGCGCGTCTACGTGGAGACGTCACGCTGAGCTTCGGGGCGTGGCAGGCCACGGAGGCACGCACGGTCGGTCCGTCGTCGATCCTTCTGCAGGCGCTCCGGCTGGCACGGGGTGACGCATCGCTGACCTTCCAGGATCTACACCACGTGATGAGCCGTACGATCAGCGCAATTCCTGGCAGCGGACGGCCGGCACTCGACCGGGACGACGTCTGGA
>CALHIO010000289.1 GCA_938030915.1 uncultured Gemmatimonadota bacterium | reverse complement strand
GTCGAGCTCAAGCGCGACGCCGTGCCCGAGATCGTCCTGAACCGTCTGTATCGCCACACGCAGATGCAGTCGACGTTCGGCACCATCCTGCTCGCTCTGGTCGACGGTGTGCCGAAGGTGATGGCGCTGCGTGAGACGCTGCAGCACTTCATCAACCACCGTCTGGAAGTCATCGTCCGCCGGAGCGAGTACGATCTCGCTCGGGCGCTCGAGCGAGAGCATATCCTCGAAGGTCTCAAGATCGCCGTCGACAACATCGACGAGGTCATCAAGATCATCCGTGGGTCGAAGGATACGGAGGCGGCCTCGGCTCAGCTGCAGGAGTCCTTCGAGTTATCGGAACGTCAGGCCAAGGCGATCCTCGACATGCGTCTCGCGCGGCTCACCGGGCTGGAGATCGAGAAGCTCGAGGAGGAACTGACCGAGGTGCGCGCCCTGATCGCGGAGTTGCGTCGTATTCTCGGGTCCGAGGAGGTCCGCATGGGCATCCTCAAGGACGAACTGGCCGAGGTCAGTGACAAGTACGGTGACGATCGGCGTTCGGAGATCACACATGCTATCGGCTCGTTCAATGTCGAGGACCTGATCGTCGAGCAGGACATGGTCGTGACCGTATCCCACCAGGGCTACGTGAAGCGCCTTCCGGTCGACACCTACCGTGCGCAGCGGCGCGGCGGGCGCGGCCTTCGCGGGATGGATACGAAGGAAGAGGATTTCGTCGAACACCTCTTCGTCGCATCGACGCATGATTATCTGATGATCTTCACGCGCCGCGGCCAGTGCTACTGGAAGAAGGTGTGGGAGATTCCCGAGGGTAGCCGGGCGTCACGCGGGAAGCCGATCGTGAACCTGCTCAACCTCGGCTCCGATGAAAAAATCGCTGCCGTCGTTCCCGTGCGGGAATTCAGCGCGGATCACTATCTGATCTTCGGGACGCGCCGCGGGGTGGTGAAGAAGACCGCCCTTTCGGCATATGGAAACGTGCGGTCGGTCGGGCTGAACGCGATCAACATCGCCGAGGGCGACGAACTGATCGAAGTTCGCGTCACCTCCGGTGGTGACGAGATCCTCATTGCCAGCCGGAAGGGTATGGCGATCCGCTTCAACGAGGCCGATGCGCGTCCCATGGGACGCGCCACGGGCGGTGTTCGTGGCCTCAACCTCCGGGAGGGCGACGAAGTGGTTGGTATGGTCGTCGCACGGGAGGATTCGACGGTGCTCGTAGTCGCGGAGAACGGTCTCGGCAAGCGCACGCCGATCAGTGAATACCGGTTGCAGAAGCGCGGCGGCTACGGTGTCATCAACCTCAAGGTCTCGGACAAGACCGGGGAAGTGGTGACGGTGCGCGCGGTGTCCGAGGACGAGCAGCTGATGTTCATCACCCGTAACGGTGTCGTGAACCGTCAGCGTGTGTCCGAGATCCGCGTGATTGGGCGAGCGACTCAGGGCGTCAGGCTCGTGAACCTCGACGAGGGCGACGTCGTGATGGACGTGGCCCGGGTCGTCATCGACGATGAGAACGGGGATGACGTCGAGGGCACGGATGCGCCTGCGGGTGAGGAGCCCGCGATGGCCAGCGCCGACGAATCGGGGGGCGTCGACGAAGCAGAGGGTACGGACGACGATGACGGCCCCGGCGACGACGAATCGTGAGTGACATCGTTCAGGGGCAGGGCCTCGTCGGGCTGACCGAGATCGAAGCGGCAGCCCGCAGGCTCGCGGGTATCATCGTGCCCACGCCTCTGATTCGGTCCGACGCCGTGTCGGACATGGTCGGCGCCCAGGTTCGCCTCAAGTGCGAGAATCTGCAGAGAGCCGGCTCATTCAAGATCCGCGGTGCCTTCAACTTCGTGTCCCAGCTGTCGGACGAGCAGGTCGCCAACGGGATCATCACCTACTCATCCGGGAACCACGCACAGGCCGTCGCCCTGGCGGGCAAGCTCCGTGGCGTCCGGGTTGTGGTCGTGATGCCGACCGACGCGCCGAAGGTGAAGCGTGACGGGGCCGAACGACTGGGTGCCGAGGTCGTCTTCGAGGGTACGACCTCGATCGAGCGCATGGGGCGGGCGGAGATGATCGCCGCGCAGGACGGCCTCGTCATCGTACCGCCCTTCGACCACCGTCACATCATCGCGGGGCAGGGAACGGTCGGTCTCGAGATTGCCCGCGCGTGGGAGGACGTCGACCTGGTTCTGGCTCCCATCGGTGGCGGCGGCCTCGCCAGCGGGGTGGCCGCGGCGGTGAAGCGTCTGCTCCCGTCCGCGAAGGTGATCGGTGTCGAGCCCGAAGGGGCGGCGTCGATGCGCCGGGCGCTGGACAATGGCTCTCCGATACTGCTCCCCGAGGTCGACACGATCGCCGACGGTCTCAAGCCGGTCATCGCGGGAGAACTGACCTTCGAACATGCACGCGACCTCATGGACGACGTCGTGACCGTTGATGACGCATCGATTCGCAGAGCCGCCGGCGTTCTGGTTCACGGCCAGAAGCTCGTCGTAGAGTTCAGCGGGGCCGCGACGACCGCTGCGCTTCTCTCGGGCAAGGTGAAGAGCGATGGGGGTCGTATCGCCGCGGTTATCTCGGGCGGGAACCTCGGGATGCCGACGGAGTGTGAAGATTGTCCTGCGGCTCCGTTCCGCGTGGCCTGAAGCTGCCGCGGAGCCACCTGGAACACGATCTCGAACAACACGACCATGCGCCGAATCATTCTTTTCGACATCGACGGAACACTTCTTTGGGGTGGGCCCGCGAAGAGCGCCTTCGTCGATGCGATGAACGAGACGTACGGCACGCCCGGCGACATCGAGAACGTCAGCTTCGCGGGGAAGACGGATCCCCAGATTGCCCGCGAGCTACTCCACAGCTCAGGCGTGCCACACGATGAGATCGCACGGGGGCTGGACGATCTGTTCCGTCGCTACCTGACATATCTCGAGGCCCGTCTTCCCGAGAATCCGGTGACCGTCCTTCCGGGAGTCCCCGAGTTGCTCGACGCGCTCGCTGGGCACGACGATGTGGGTGTCGGCTTGCTCACGGGTAACGTCGCGGATGGCGCGCGGCTCAAGCTCTCCTCCGGCGGCCTATGGGGGCGATTCGATTTCGGGAGCTTCGGTTCCGATCACGAACACCGCGATGAGCTCCCCTCGATCGCGGTCGCCCGCGCCCGTGAGCTGTGGGGCGAGGTGGTGACGGCCGAACATGCAATCGTGGTCGGCGATACGCCGCGGGACGTCCAGTGCGGGAAGGCCGGCGGAACGCGCACGATGGCCGTCGCAACCGGGTCCTTCACGGTCGATGAACTCCGTGTTCACGATCCGGACCACGTCCTCGAGGATTTCTCCTCGACGACGGCTGTCCTGGATCTTCTGCTCGGCTGAGGGGGCCACCGTGTCTTCGTCGGCTCACGGCCTTCCTTGATCCGCCCCGGAGGCCGAAACATCTTCCTGACCTCGATTCATGAGGGAAACTCCGCCTCGATTGGCGCGGAGGTCACCTGACCGGCCTGCATGCCGGGTCGTTCAAAGGAGTACAACGTGTCCAGAGGCGAAGATCGGCGGGCGGCTCGCGAGACCCAGTCCGATATGAAGAAGTTCTACTACCTCTTCGGTGCCGTCGCTGTCCTCGGCATCGGGGTCGTCGGCTACAATGTGGGGAGCGGCGTGCTGAGCTCCGCCGTGACCGCGCCGATCGAGCTCGACCTGAGTGACGACGAGGCGCTGGTCGCGCTCGCTCAGGGCGTCACACTCGGCGATGACCAGGCACCCGTCACGGTCGTGGAGTTCGGAGACTACCAGTGTCCCGGCTGCGGCGCGTTTGCCCTCTCCGTTAAGCCTCAACTCGAGGGTACGATGGTCGCGTCGGGTCAGGTGAAGTTCGTGTTCTACGACTTCCCGCTGATCTCGATTCACCCGAATGCCTTCCTCGCAGCCCGGGCCGCACGCTGCTCGGATGAGCAGGGTCGGTACTGGGAATACCACGAGACGCTCTTCCGAAATCAGTCGCGCTGGGCGGCCGCGACCATGCCCGCCAGTGCGTTCGAAGATTATGCCGAAGAGGTCGGCATGGACGGCGGTGACTTCTCTGCGTGCCTCAACAGTGACCGGTACGCCGACGTGGTGACGGCGAACATGCAGTTGGGTTCGCGCATGGGCGTGAGCGGGACTCCGACGATCATGGTGAACGCCGACGGGAATCTGCGCCGGTTGAACACCAACGACTTCCAGAGCATCTCGGCTGCGATCGAGCAGATGACGGGATCGGAAGGCGGCGCCAACTGACGTGAGCGACTCCGTGAAGGTCCGGCTCCTCTTCGTCGATGACGGCGAGTATCATCACGAGACCGTCGAGGTCCCGGCCACCTCCATCGATGCGCACGAGCGTCTCATAGACTGCCTGCGCGAAGACGACGCGGTACAGAAGACAGTCTTCGTCGACGTCGACCGCCTCGTAGCGGCTCATATCGACGACTGATCCGGGTCTCGGTGCCCGGGCGGCGCGTCACGCGTCGCTCGGGTGCCTGTCCCGCGGAGCGTCGATCAGACGTCTCCCAATACCTCCAGCGCCCGCTCCAGCGTCCATTCGTTCACGCATGTGGGCGGCCATTCGCCCCGGGCGGCTGCGTGCAGGATGCGCTGCCCTTCCTCCCAGGCACGCTCCGCTGTCGGTGAGTCCATGAGTCCATGCTCACGGGCCTCCTCGAACTCGTCTTCGTCGAGGAGCACCGTCGTTCCCGAGGGAGTCTGCCACACGTCGAGGAAGAGATCCGTCGTGTGCCAGATCGGCCCATCGATCACGGGTGGTGTGAGGATGTTCGCGTAGAGACCGGTAAAGGTGCGATCCGCGCGATGGAAGCGCCCAATGTCATGCCAGACGTCAGGAAAGGTGAACCACAGGGCGAGAGAATCCCGCTC
>CALHIO010000288.1 GCA_938030915.1 uncultured Gemmatimonadota bacterium | reverse complement strand
ATAACCTCCTTCTTCGGTACGACACCCCGGGGGGCGTCGACATCGTGCACATCGACCTGTATCGCATCGGCGCGACGGACGAACTCTGGGAACTCGGGTGGTCCCAGCTTGGGGAAGGCGACGAGATCGTCCTCATCGAGTGGGCCGAGCGGGCGGGAGACTTCATGCCCGAGCACCACTGGGTCATTCGTCTCACGGTGCCCGACGACGAACCGATGCTTCGTGACATCGAGGTCCGGAGAGTGGGCCGTCCGCCAGAGCTGCCACCGTTCCCCATGTCGGTGTCGGTCGGATGATTCTCGCGTTTGATACCTCCGGACCGATCGGCTCCGTCGCCGTCGCGCACGAAGGGGATGTCCTCGCGCGTGGGTTGCTGCGGGTGCAGACCGGACATGCCTCGGGTCTGGTGCCGATGATCGACCAGGTTCTGCAGGAGGCTGGCGTCGATCGAGGCGAGTTGACGGGGCTCGTCGTGGGGGAGGGGCCAGGCTCCTTCACTGGCGTGCGCGTCGCGGCCGCGACGGCCAAGGGTCTGAGCCGGGCGCTCACGCTACCGGTGTGGCCGGTCTCCAGTCTGGCCGCCGCAGCGCTGGCCGTGGACGAGGGGGCGGTACGGTACGCGCTCTTCGATGCACGGGCCGAACGGGTCTACGGTGCGTGCTACGGTGTCGGTGGAGCCCGCATTCAGACGCTGGTGCCCCCTCACGCTGGAGAACTGCGCGAGGTACTCGATGGGGATGTACCCTCCGGGGTGGTGTTCGTCGGCGATGCGTCCGAGCGGCACCGGGCGGTGATCGAGGGGGCCGGCTTTCCCGTCGTCGACTCCGGGTCCGACGTGTCGCTCGCCGACGGCCTGATCCGTTTCTGGGCCGCGCACCCGGACGGCTTCGGTCCGGTGGACGATCCTGGTGCATGGGAGCCCGAGTACGTGCGTGCGTCGAGCGCGGAGCGCCTCTGGAGATGACCGAGCCGAACTCACTTCCCGACGGAATCGAGATTCGCACGCTCGGTCCGGCGGACGTCGACGCCGTGGTCGAGATCGAGACCGAAGCGTTCACGACACCCTGGAAGGCGGACACGTTCAGCAGCCTGATCGGTCGAGACGGAGTCGAACTGGTCGTGATGGTAGACCGGTCCGATGGCGTCATCGGGTACGCCGTGCTGTGGTGCATTCTCGATCAGGGCGAACTGGCGAATCTCGCGCTGTCCCCGGTTCGACGGGGCTCGGGGCTCGGGGCACATCTCCTTCGCCATGTCGTCGACGTCGCGCGGGGGCGCGGCGTGCAGAAGCTCTTCCTCGAGGTCCGAGCCTCCAACACCCCTGCGATCGAACTCTACCTGCGCTTCGGTTTCAGCGATGTCGGCACCCGCCGCGCCTACTACGACAACCCGAAGGAAGATGCCCGGGTGATGCTGCTCGAATTGGCGTAGCCACGACACTCGGTCCCATCCCTCCATGGGCTCGCCCGTCCTTGTGGCCGATCGTACCGGGTGCCTCACCATGATCGCCCCCGCGAACGCCTGCGCCGCCTCGGACCCGCCGCCCTGACCGACGCCGATCTGCTCGTCCTCCTGATCGGAAGCGGGACGGCGCACGCGTCGGGTCCGCTGGTCGCCTCCGCGCTTCTGACCCGCTTCGACACGCCGGTGCGTCTCGCCTCTGCGGATGTTTCTGCGCTGGAGTCGGTCGCAGGGGTGGGGCGTGCGACGGCCGGACGTCTCGCGGCGGCCTTCGAACTGGGACGTCGCGCGGCGGTCGATGTGCGCCTCTTCGGGACCCCCGTCCGAGGACCGGCTGATGTCTTTCGCCTCATGGGTCCCTCGCTGCGGGATCGACCGCAGGAGGAGTTTCACGCCCTCCTTCTCAACACGCGGCATCGGGTCGTTCGGTCCGTCCTGGTGACGCGTGGTATTCTGGACGCATCCCTGATCCATCCCCGTGAGGTATTCAGACTTGCGGTGGGGGAGGGGGCCGCGGGCGTGATCCTCGTGCACAATCACCCCTCGGGTGACCCGACGCCTTCGGACGCCGATCGTGCCGTGACCCGTCAACTCGCGGAGGCGGGTCGTGTCCTCGGGATCCCGGTCCTCGACCACGTGATCGTGGCCCGGAGTGGATACACCTCGCTCGCCTCCGATCTCGGACGGTAAACATTTGGCGTCAATTCTAAAAAATGTTTGACCTTTACGGAGAGGCGTTCCTATCTTCGGGTCAGCATCCACTGGGCGAAAAGCCCTGTTCTACTTGCCGTAGGAGCCCGAATGGTTCGCTCGGCCGCGGCGGCGCTCGCCGTACTGATTCTTCCAAGTTTTGTCTCCGCACAGGATCCCGCACAGGAGCCTGTGGGGACCCACACCGTGGTCAAGGAAGACACGCTGTGGGATCTCGCTCAGCGCTACTACTCGAATCCCTTCGAGTGGCGCGTGATCTGGAACGCCAATCGTGGCGTCGTGGACGATCCGAACTGGATTTATCCGGCGGAAGTGCTGGTCATTCCGGGCCTCCCCGGCGAAATGCCTGCCGAGGAGCCCGCGCCCCAGCAGGAGATGGTCGAGGGTGTGCCCGCTGACCTCGTTCCTTTTGGTCTCCGACAGGCCCGCCCCGTAACGGAGGGGGCGCGTACGGTCTTCTACCGCGATGCGGAAGAGGAGCGTGGGTCGATGCAGTCATCCATCGACCTGGATTACACGCCCGTGTCGTCCGACGCGGTGTACTCCGCTCCGTGGCTGATCGGTCTCGAGGGCGATCCCGCGAACGACGGATCGATTTCGGGCTTCGCTGATCGCGGTTCTCGTTCGACGTCGATTCGTAACTATGACCAGATCACGATCGCGATGCCTGCTCCGGCACGTATCGGGGCGTATCTGCAGCTCTTCCGCGTGGAGCGCACGATCGAGGATGTCGGCCAGGTCGTGATCCCGACGGGTGTGGCCGAGGTTCAGACCATCGGCAACGGTGAGGTCGTCGCGGTTGTGATGCGTCAGTACGATCGGATCCTGTCCGGGGACTTCGTTCGGCCGCTGATGACATTCGAGGAGCGCCGCGGTGTGTACGCCGAGGAGGTCAGCGGAGGCTCGGAAGCCATGCTCATGGGCTTTGCCGGCGGGCACGTGCTGACCGACATCGGCCACATCGCCTTCCTGGATCTCGGAAGCGACGACGGCGTCACGATCGGCGACGAGTTCATTCTCTTCGGTGACGCGATTCCGACCGCGCGCGAGGGAACATTGCAGGTCGTGGGCGTGACGGGGACGATGGCCTCAGCCCGGGTTCTTTCGATGCGTGACGACGTGTTCCGTCAGGGGGTTGTCGTCCGCCTCGCGAAGAAGATGCGCTGATGGCGTCGGCGAGGACGAACCCGATCCTCGCCGACCCGCCTCCTTCAGAGTCCCCGTCGGTTTCGGCCGACGGGGGCTCTCTGCATTTCTGACCACCCCAGCTTCCATAAGACGTATTCATGACGCAGACGAAACGCAGAGTCCTCGTTACCGGCGGGGCAGGCTTCATCGCCAGCCACGTCTCGGAGGCCTACCTGGCCGCCGGAGACGACGTGTGGATCGTGGACGACCTCTCCTCCGGCAAACGGCGGAACATCCCCGAGGCTGCGACCTTCGTGGAGATGGACATCTGCGATCCGGGCATCCGGGATCTCTTTCGCGAGGTACGTTTCGACCTGGTAAACCACCACGCGGCGCAGATCGACGTTCGCGTCTCGGTTCAGGATCCAGCGAAGGACGCCGGCATCAACCTCATGGGTCTGCTGAACATCACGGAGGCGGCTCTCGAGGTCGGAACGAAGCGAGTCGTCTTCGTCAGCTCAGGAGGGGTCGTGTACGGCGAACCCGAGCAGATCCCCACCCCTGAGACGGCGCCGAAGCTTCCCCTATCGCCGTACGGGGTCACCAAGCTCGGTGGTGAGTTCTACCTGAATTACTACCGGCACGTGCACGGCATGGAATACGTCGCGCTTCGGTACTCGAACGTTTTCGGGCCTCGTCAGGATCCGCACGGTGAGGCCGGTGTCGTCGCGATCTTCTGCACCCGCCTCCTCGACGGAAAGCCGCTCACGATCTTCGGAGACGGTGAACAGACACGGGATTACGTATTCGTGAAGGACGTGGTGGCAGCGAACATGCTGGCATCCGACGCCGACATGGGGGACGGGACCGGTCTGGACTCGAGAGCCTTCAACGTAGGGACCGGGGTCGGAACCAGCGTCCTCCAGTTGGCCGACGCGCTCGAGGGCGTCGCCGGCGACAGCCTACCCCGAAATCACGCGCCCGCGCGGCCCGGCGAACTGCAACACAGCACCCTGGATTCGAGCCTGATCAGGTCGAGGGGCTGGACGCCCGCGTTCACGTTGGAACAGGGCTTGCGTGAGACATACGAACACATCGCGAACCAGAGAGCCGAAGCTGCGGAATGAGCCTGACGACACTGCTTCTCCAAGCCGCACCGCCCACGACCGCGTGGTCGATGCTGACCGGGGCGACGATCCCCACCAAGATCGTTCTGTTGGTTCTGGGGGTCGGTTCGGTCTTCAGCTGGTGGCTGATCTTCGCGAAGTCACGACAATTTCGTGAGGTACGCCAGCAGGGAGACGAATTCCTCGACTATATGGAACGCGCGCAGCGCCTCGAAGACGCGTACAAGGCGATCCTCTCCCTCCCCGACTCCCCGTACGGCCGGGTCTTTCGGCAGGGGGTGAATTTCTTCAGCGAACTGCGGCCCGGTGCTCTTCGGGAGGGCGCCCCTCCCACGCAGGGACTGTCGCTCACCCAGCTCGAAGCGCTTCGTCTCGTCCTCGAGAAGGAGGAGGCGGAAGAACGGGACGAATTGGCCCACGGTCTCGGTTGGTTGGCGGTGATCGGGTCGGTTTCCCCGCTCATGGGGCTGATGGGAACCGTGATCGGCATCATGAACGCGTTCCTCGGAATCACCTCGTCCGGCTCCAGCAACATCATGGCCGTCGCGCCGGGTGTGGCGGAGGCACTGCTGACAACCGTGGCCGGACTCGCCGTCGCGATCCCGTCGGTCATTGCGTACAACCACTTCGTCGGGAAGCTGAATCTCGTGAGCGGTGAACTCGAGGGCTTCTCATCCGAGTTCATCGGTACACTCGCGCGAGAAGGGCGCGTCTAGATGGCGGTCCCTCCCCACGCTGACGCGACGTCACCCGTTCCGAGGTTGTCTGACCGATGAGTTCTCTCGGGCGCCACCGGCGAGGAAGCGGGCGGAATCGGGCGGACCTTCCGCTCAACGCCGAGATCAACGTTACGAGTCTGGTCGACGTCGCGTTCACCCTTCTGATCATCTTCATCATTACCGCCCCGATTCTGCAGGGTGGGATCGAGGTTGCGGTTCCGCGAGCCGATGTGCGTCCGCTGACGTCACAGGAGGAGCCGATCTTCGTTACGGTCCAGCGCGACGGCACGGTGCTCCTCGAAGAGACGCCGATCGCTGAGGACGAGCTCGAGTCCGCGCTTCGTCAGATCGTCGCCGCCGGAAGCGTGGAACGGGTCTTCCTCCGGGCAGACTCACTGGCTCCGTATGCACCGGTCCTGCGCGCCATGGCGGCGGCCGTGAACAGCGGGGTAGGCTGGTCCGCCGTCGCCGAACCGTGGACCGGTAACTGATCCGATGCGTCGGCGCCGCCTCGATCCCTTCGACCGTCGCTCGGCCGTCCTGTCCGGGAGCATGCATGTCGCCATCGTGCTGCTGGCGTGGATCAGCACCTTTTACGCGCCCGAGTCGATCCAGTTCATCACGTACGAGATCGAACTCGTGTCACCCCCACCGGCTCGTCAGGCCGAGGAGCCGGAGCCGGCCACGGAAGAGCTGGTCGTCGAGCGTCCGGACCCCGAGCCCACGCCGCCAGAGCCCGAGGTAGAAGAGATCGTTCCGGTACAGGAGCCCGA
>CALHIO010000287.1 GCA_938030915.1 uncultured Gemmatimonadota bacterium | reverse complement strand
ATCGTGACGAGCCTCGTCTACCGGCACACGCCGGAGACGCTTCGTCTGCTCATGATCGATCCCAAGATGGTCGAGCTCTCGGTGTATTCGAGGCTGCCCCACCTCCGTCACAACGTGGTGACCGACCCTCGGGACGCCGCCGGTGTACTGAAGTGGGCGGTGATCGAAATGGAACGCCGTTATGCGCTGCTCAAGGCGAATTACGTCCGCTCGATCGGCGAGTTCAACAAGAAGGTGCGTGAAGGCCAGGTGCTTCGTCGCAGTGAGGCGAAGGGGCCGGAAGGAGACGAGGACCGGTGGATCTATGCCGAAGGGATCATGCCGTACATCGTGGTGGTCGTCGACGAACTCGCCGACCTCATGATGACGGTGCAGTCCGAGGTGGAGAAGCCGTTGACCCAGCTCGCGCAGAAGGCGCGAGCCATCGGAATTCATCTGATCGTCGCGACGCAGCGTCCGTCGGTGAACGTCATCACCGGCCTGATCAAGGCGAACTTCCCGACGCGGATCGCATTCCGCGTCGCGTCGAAGACCGATTCGCGGACGATTCTCGACCAAAACGGGGCGGATGCGCTTCTGGGGAACGGGGATATGCTCTTCCTTCCCCCCGGGGGCAGCGTGCCCGTTCGGATTCAGGGTGCGTTCCTGCCGACCGAGGATACCGAGCGCCTGATGGGCTGGTACGTGGAACTGCTCGAGCGGCATGCCGAGGAGACAGGGCAGCCGATCGATATGCCCGACGAGACGGACATCCTGGAGGAGGTTCGCGGGGCAGAGCTCGAGGATGCCGGGGGTGGCCCCGAAGAGATCAAGGGCGACTGGGACAGCCTCTTCCAGAAGGCCGCGGAGGTGTGCATCCAGAATGGCACGGGTTCGACCTCGCTCCTGCAAAGGAAGTTGGGTATCGGATACGGTCGGGCTGCTCGGATCGTGGATCAGCTGCACGACGCGGGCGTACTCGGCCCCTCGGAAGGCGCGAAGGGCCGCGAGGTGCTGATGATGCTGGACGACCTCGAGCAGTTCATGGCGGGCGGGTGAGCCGATGATGCGTCGGCCCCTGATCGTTGGGCGGGGGTGGCGGCGCCCACTCGGCAGTGCCGGGGTGTTCATCGCGACGACCCTGCTACCGACCTCGGCGATCGCTCAGGATCGCGGGTTCGAGATTCTCCATGATGCGGCCGAGCGGTATGCAGCGGTCCAGACGCTGTGCGCAGATTTCACGCAGCATCTGCTCGTTCCGTTGCTCGGAAGCGAGCGGACCGGGACCGGCCGCCTGTGTCAGGCGACACCGAATCTCTTCGCCATGCGATTCGACGATCCGGATGGGGACCTGATCGTCGTCGACGGCGCGTTCGCATGGGTCTACTTCCCGAGTAACGACGCGAAGACGGTCCTCAAGACGTCGGCGGATCAGAGTGCGGGCGGGCGCGACTTTCACCGTGAGTTTCTGGAGGATCCGGAGTCCAAGTACGAGGTGACGTACGAAGGGGCCGAGGAGGTCGAGGGTCGGAGCACGGATCGGCTTCGGATGGTACCGAAGCGGCCGATGAGCTATCGGTTCGCGACCGTGTGGATCGACCAGGGCGCTCCGGTGCTGCGCCGCCTTCAGATGGAGGAGGCGAACGGCAACATCCGGACCGTCACGCTGGACAACGTCGGGTTCGGTGCTGATCCGGGCACCGACTATTTCACGTTCACGCCGCCGCAGGGGGCGCTGGTCATGGTGCGATGAAGGCGACCGCAAGATGAGTCGGACTCGGGACCTTCCGGTCTTCCCGGTTTCACCGGATCCGATCCGGCCGGGTGTCTCTCCCGATGTCGCGCCGGTGCACCACGAGTTCGATGCGACAGGGGACGCCGACGGACCTCGCATCGCGCTGGTGACCCTGGGGTGCGACAAGAATACGGTCGACTCCGAGCGCATGATGGCAGCGCTCGTCGGACACGGTGCACACGTCTCGTCCGACGTAGAGGGCGCAGATGTCGTGATCGTGAACACCTGCGGATTTATCCAGTCGGCGAAGGAGGAGTCGATCGAGACGATCCTCGACGCGTGCTCCCTGAAGGAGGAAGGCGAGATCCGGGCGGTGGTCGCGGTAGGGTGTCTCGTTCAGCGGCACGGCGACGAACTCGCCGAGGAGATCCCCGAGGTCGACCTCTTCCTGGGACTGACCGATCTTCCGACTCTTGTTCCGCAGCTTCGGGATCGCGGTCTCCTTCCGGACGAGTCCGAGACGGTTCCGCTCATGGAACGCCCGCTGCGACTTCTGTCCACCGAGACGCGGCACACGTCGTACCTCAAGATCAGCGAAGGGTGCGACCACACGTGTGCGTTCTGCGCGATCCCGCTCATGCGAGGGCTGCACCGGTCTCAACCCGTCGATGAACTCGTCCGCGAGGCCCTGCGGCGCGCGCATTTGGACGACTTCCTGGATCGTGAACGCGAAGGCTTGGACACCCGTATCGGTGAACGAGGCTTCAAGCTCAGTGGCGGGCAACGCCAGCGAATTGGTGCGACAGACCACCCCATACCTCTTGAGACAAAAAGGTGAGAATCGTTCTGTGTATACCATCC
>CALHIO010000286.1 GCA_938030915.1 uncultured Gemmatimonadota bacterium | reverse complement strand
CGTTGATCTTCCACGTCGGTGAGACCCGTGAGGCGCTCAAGCTCCCGAACAGGTTCTCCGACTTCCGTCTGGATTCTCCGTCGACGTTGTAGTTCGCGTTCACCCGGAAGACCCAGAGGTCCCAGGGGTCGTCGACGTCCTGATTGGATACGACTCGGTCCGGCGCGCCCGTCCGTCCGGACGAGACACCCGCGACCGAGGCGATGTCACGAAACCCCGAGACTGCGGCAAAACGCGCAAGGCCGATCGACATCGCATGCGTGATCCCATCGAGTCGCTCGACATCGGTGTCCGTCGAGAGCGCCCGATGCCGCATGTTGTCGACGTACTCCTCCGCGTCGTCACGACCGATGAAATCGAGCTGGTATTCTCGGCCACCGGCCCCTGTCGTGATGCTGGTCATGATCAGGTGGACATCGGCGACCTGCCTGTCATTCACCCAGTCGACCCAGTCGATCTCGGTCCGATAGTACTCGGAGTTACAGTCCCGACCATCACAGTCGAAGAATATGCGCGGCCTGGTCTGGGCAGACGCATCCGTCGGGACGTGCAGGAGCCCGGACGACAGCGCGAGAGCTACGAAGAAGGCCCGAGCGACTCGCACCGGCCGATGATCAAAACGCATGTGAGCAGAGGAAAATGGATGAGGCATCCGACTTCGTGGACACCAGCCCGCCGATGACTGTTGAGACGCCGCACGTCGAGCCTTCAGGGGCACTTCACGAACCCGGTCCGATCTCCAGCGAAGGAGCCATCCGAGCGTGGGTCGCCTGCTCCAGCGCAAAGGCCCATGCGAGCAGATCGGCTTCGGACCACATGTCGCCGATCAACGCCAGTACGAAGGGCGTACCGTCATCGAAGTACGAATACGGCACGGTAACCGTCGGCACCCCGATATCATTGATGATGTTGCTCGGAATCTCGGCCCAGTTGTTCGGATTGTACTCCGGCCGCTCCGGGTCCTCGACGACCGGACGGCTCGGCACGCCCGACTGGGGAAAGAAGAGGCCATCCAGTCCATGCTCGTCGAGCACGGAGCGGAACAAAGTCCGGATCTCGTGACGCCACGCCTGATAGGCGTCCCCCTCCTCGGTCGCGCTCGGTCGCGCAGGAGGAGGGGCCGGTTGGTCACCCCTGCGACCACGAGTGTACTCCCGACCACTGAGCGCCTCCCACTCCTCGATCGAATTGAACGGGGAGTCGGGGCCGAGCCCCATCATGTACACGAGCATGTCATGGGCACCCTGTGTTCGCACGGCCGGCCGCTCATCGTAGAGTTCGACGAAGCCTGAGCCGGCGAAGGGATCCTCCACGACCTCGGCTCCCAGACTCCGAAGGGTCTCGACCGCTCGACGATAGTGCTCCTCCGTGAGCGGATCGAGCGGAAGGAAATCGTCACGCCAACCCGTTCCGACGAGGCCGAATCTGGCTCCCTCCAGCGACCCCGCATCCAACGCGGCCACGAAACCGTCCTCCGGGACCTTTCCCACGGACGCGTAGGTGGCCAGATCCTCCGTCGTCGGGCCGGCCAGCACGTCGAGCGTGAGCGCCGCATCGAACACGGTCTTCGCCATGGGACCCACCACGTCGACATACGTCCCGGACAACGGCACGACCCCTTCGTTCGGGACGAGCCCGTATGTCGGCTTGACGCCGACGAGCGCCTGAGCCGAAGAGGGGTTCTGAATGGACCCGCCGGTCTCGGTACCGAGCCCCAGGACCGCGAAGCTCGCATTCACGGCGGTCGCCGTCCCTCCACTCGATCCCCCGGGCACCTTGTCCACGTTGTACGGATTCAGCGTGCGTCCTGCCACGGAGCTGGTCGTCCTCGTTCCATGGCCGGCGAAATCCGGCAGGTTCGTCTTCCCGAGGATGATCGCGCCGGCCGCACGCAGTCGGCTGACGACTGCTGCATCGTCATCGGGCACCATATCGACCCCGCCCGTCGCACGACTGAAGCCCTCCCAGCCCGCAGTGGTCACGAGCCCACCGTAGTCGATGTTGTCCTTGATGACGACAGGGACGCCATGCAACGGTCCCACCGGACCCTCTCCGGCGTGGCGGCTATCGAGTTCCGCCGCTGTGGCCAGCGCATCCGGGTTCATGGAAATGAAGGCGTTGTAGTAGCCCTCGTAGGCTCGGATACGAGCGAGGAACGCCTGTGTCACCTCCACGGCCGTAAACGCCCCGGAGGCGTACCCCGCACGAAGGTCGGCGACCGTCATCTCGACGACGTCGACCTCCTGGGCGTGGACTGCGCCGCCGGACGTCAGCGGCGAGGCGAGGGCCGCGACGACGGTCAGCCCCGCCGCCGCGACCCGCCGACTCACGTCAGCTGCCACCCGAACCACTCGGACGGGTGGCCGCATCGTCGTCGGACGCTGCGGCCCCATCCTCTTCAGACACCGGGCGGGTCCGGATGGTGGGATACTCGATCCCGAGCTGCTCGAGGTACGTGTCATACCGAGACGCGTCGTAGTAGAAGGGCCGCATCTGCTCACGCCACTGCCCCATGATCTCGTCATTCAGCCAGATCGCGGGCTCGTCCGTCTCAGCGATGAACGGGATGTATTCCGTCTCTGCGGTCTGGACATTGTTGAAGTAGTCCCACGCAGCCTCGACCGTCTCGCCGTCCAGGAAGAGATCGAGAAGGGTGAGCGCCTGTGCCTTCGCGCCCGCGACACCACCCTTGTGTGCGACCGGCGTTGCCATGGCAATCCCGTTCGCCCAGTTGTGGCCGGGGCCGCCCCTCATGTTCGACGGGAAGCCGAGGGTGACCGTCGGCATGTTCCACGAGATGTCGCCGATGTCGTCCGAGCCACCCCCGAGGGAGCGAGACAGGTCGACAGGACCACTCATCTCTTCCGGGACCTCGGTCTCGAGACCTGAAACCTCGACGCCCATCTCCTGCTGGAATGCCTCGGCGAAGCGAACGTCGTCCTCGGACCAATCCGGCATACCGACGAGCTGGATGTTCGCGAACGTGGCTTCTGCGACCGGCTTGCTGAAGTGGCGGCTCCACGCGGAACCGACGGTCATGATCGTATCGAGCTGCGTGCCGGTCATGAGCGCGGCGCCACGCGCCATATCGGCGGCCGCGTCGTACTGCTCTTTCGTGAGCTCGTAATCGCGCTCCCGAAAGTAGAACCAGATCGTTGCCGTCTGGGGGACGACGTTGGGCTGGTCACCACCGTCCACGATGATGTAGTGCGAGCGAGCGGCCGGACGAAGATGCTCCCGTTTGTACTCCCACGCCTGAGCCATGAGCATCACGGCGTCGAGGGCGGATCGGCCACGCCACGGCGAACCGGCCGAGTGCGCGGTCTCACCGGTGAAGCGGTACATCACCGACCACAGGGCGTTTCCGCCCTGCTGCCCCCAGTTCACGCCGAAGCTGGAGCTCACGTGGGTGAAGAGATTGACGTCGACATCGTCGAACACACCCTCTCGGACGAAGTAGGCCTTCGACGCGACCTGCTCCTCGGCGACGCCCGGCCAGATCAGAAGAGAGCCGTCGATGTTCTCACGCTCCATGATCTCCTTCACGGCGAGCGCCGCGACGATGTTGACGGCCTGACCAGAGTTGTGCCCCTCACCGTGTCCGGGCGCCATCGAGAGGATCGGATCGCGGTAGGCGACGCCGGGCTTCTGATTCGACTGTGGGATGCCGTCGACATCGGACCCGAGCGCGATGACCGGCTCACCCGTGCCATTGGACCAGCGAGCGGTCCACGCGGACGGCATTCCCGCGACACCGAGTTCGATTTCGAATCCGGCGTCCTCGAGTAGCCCGGTCAGGTAACGCTGGGTCTCGAACTCCTGCATGCCCAGTTCACCGAAGGAGAACAGGTGATCGATGATCTCCTGCACGAGCTTGGAGCGGTCCTCGACCATCTCCAGCGCTTCGTCCTTGAGAGATTCAAGACGAGGATCGGCCTGGCCGAACACGGCCTGGGGCACGACCGCCAGTGTGAGGAACGCCACAAACGTGCGAAGAAGCACTCGGTGCATCGGGAACTCCGGGATAACGATGGATGTGCGAGCAGCCGGAGGATGCGCGCGCCGTTTCGATCCGGCAAGACGGTCGCCTTGAGGGGCGGCCCGGGCCCCTGTAGCTTCCATCGTTGAGAATGGTTTTCAATTTCACTGACTGTGATTCTACACGCCCTCTCACTCGCGGCGGGATTGGCCTCGGGGCTGACTCCCGTGACCTCGGACACCGTGCCCCTCACCCGGGAGGCGTGGGTGATGGGTACGCGCGTGGTCGTCACCGTGGATGGGCCGTCGCGGACGACCGGAATGGCGTTGAGCGAGGTGTTGCTCGGTGAATTGCGTCGCGTCGAACAGCTGCTGAGCTCGTGGAATCCGGCGTCCGAACTCAGCGGACTCAACGCAGTGGCGACCGGCCGAACCGTGGTGCCCGGACCGGACGTAGCCGCATGGCTCGTGCGTGCGTCGGAGCTCGTGACACGGACCGGCGGCACCTTCGACATCTCGGTCGGTGCCCTGATCGACGCGTGGGACCTGCGAGGCAGTGGCCGGCGACCCGGTCCGGGCGAGCTGGAGCGCGCTCGATCGGCGAGCGGCCATGGAGCCGTCTCCATCGATCCCGTAACGGGCGCGGTGACCCGACACGACCCGGCGGCGTGGATCGACGCGGGTGGCTTCGGCAAGGGTGCGGCCATCCTCGCGGCAGCTCGCCGCGTCGAGTCTGATTCCGTCTCCGTATTTCTCGATCTGGGTGGCCA
>CALHIO010000285.1 GCA_938030915.1 uncultured Gemmatimonadota bacterium | reverse complement strand
GAGCAGCTTGCGGCACATCGCTTCGGCGGCCTCGAGTGCGGCATCCGCCGACTCCGCGTCCATATCGATGTAAATGGCCTTACCCACACGCACGTCACTCACGCCCTCCCAGCCGAGAGAGTTGAGCGAATGATGGATGGCCTTGCCCTGGGGGTCGAGAAGTCCGGGGCGGGGCTTCACACGAACTTCGAGACGGTACTGACTCACGCTTGTTCCTCCAGACCGTGATCGGGGTCGGGGGTGGGTTGGGAATCGAGTTTGAGATGCGCGGCCCCCTGAGGGACCAGGTCACCATAGTCCATGTCCCGGACCTCGGTCCGGGCGCCGGCCTCACCCTCCTCTTCGTCGAGCAGGGGATCCCCGCCGGGAATGCGGTCGAGGAAGCCGAGAAACACGGACTTGAGCAGGCCCCAGGCGATATACAGGACCAGAATGGTGAAGAAGTAGTATTCCGGCACCGCGACCGCGGCGAAGATCGCCACGAGCATGATGACCGTATTCGTGATCCCGCGAGCGGTGCGGAGCCCGATCTTGGAGACCTTGCCGTACGGGACGTGGCTCACCATGAGGACGGCCAGAAGCACCATGCCCACGCCCATGATCTGCTGCCATGGCAGATCGGCCAGATAGGTGGCGAAGACGCTCGTTTGACTGAATGGAAAGAACGATGCGAGCGCCATGCCGGCAGACGGCGACGGGAGGCCGTGGAAATGTCGTTTCGCTTCGCCGCCCTGCTCGATATTGAATCGTGCGAGACGGACCACCACGGCGGTGACGTAGACGAAGGAGAGCACCCAGCTCCACTGAGCGTCCGCAAAAAAGAGTGCGAACATGATGTAGCCGGGGGCGACACCGAACGAGACCGCGTCGACCAGCGAGTCGAGCTCCGCCCCAAACGCTGAACCCGTCCGGGTCAGACGGGCCACGCTCCCGTCGAGCATGTCCAGGATGCCCGCGATGATGATGCACCATCCCGCCCACATGAAGTCGCCCCGGGACACGGACACCATCGCGTAGATACCGAAGAAGAGGTTCCCCAGCGTGAAGGCCGACGGGAGAATGATGACCCCACGCTGAAGGGTCTGGCGCCGTCTGGGCATCAGGCCTCCTCGGCGCACATCCGCGCCATCGGGGACGAGCCCACGGTTACGCGATCGCCGACCGAACAGAGGATCTCCCAGTGCGGTGGAAGAAAGAGATCCACGCGCGAGCCGAATCGGATCAGACCGAAGCGACGCCCTCGCTCCACGGTGTCGCCCTCGTCCGGATCCGTGATGATCCTGCGCGCGACGAGTCCGGCGATCTGCTTCACCAGAACCTTCCCGTGCTCGGTCACGATCCCGAGCGACGACTGCTCGTTGTCCTCGGATGCCTTCTCGGCCCACGCGACGGCATACGTCCCGGGACGGTAGACTTTGAGACCGACGGTTCCCGTGACGGGTGAGCGCTGGACGTGAACGTCGAAGACGCTCAGGAAGATCGAGATCTTCTTGGCCGCACCGGCAATGAAGTCCGGCTCCTCCACGTCTTCGATCAGGATGACCTTTCCCTGGCCGGGCGCGACGACGAGCGCCTCGTCCATGGGTACGTGAGGCTCGGGGTTCCGGAAGAACCAGAGAACGAAGACCGAGAGCACGGCCATGGCCCAGCCGGCCAGAGCGAGTGCGATCTCCGCCGCTCCCGGGGCGGCATGAAGCTCACCCGTGCCATCGGGCACGCCCACGAGCCATGAGCCTGCGAAGCAGGCGCCCGCGAGGAAGACGCCCGCCGCAGCGAACGGAATTCCCTCGCGGGCGATCTTCACCGGTCGTCCCCGAAGAGCGGAGGCTGATAGTCGGCGAGCGCCGTACCGGTCAGCCGCTTGAAGACGTCCTTATACCGCTCGGACGACTCGTGGACCACCTCGGCGGGCAAGTCAGGCGGTGGCGGGCTCTTGTCCCAGTCGAGGGTCTCGAGCCAGTCACGTACCGGCTGTTTGTCGAGCGAAGGCTGACCCCGCCCGATCCCGTAGCTCTCCTTGGGCCAGAAGCGTGACGAGTCAGGCGTCAGCACTTCGTCGATGAGCATCAGTTCCCCATCCTTGTGGCCGAATTCGAACTTGGTGTCGGCGAGGATGATGTCGCTCTTCTCGGCGACGTCACGGCCGAACCCGTAGATTTCGAGGGAAAGATCCTTCAGCCGGTTCGCCAGCTCGTCTCCGAGGATCTCCTTCGTCTGACCGAAGGTGATGTTCTCGTCGTGCTCTCCCTGCTGAGCCTTGGTCGCCGGCGAAAAGATGGCCGGGTCGAGGCGCTGACTCTCCTGGAGCCCCTCGGCGAGTGGCTCTCCCGCGAGTGTGCCGCTCTGCTTGTACTCCTTCCACGCGGAGCCCGAGATGTAGCCGCGCACCACGCACTCGACGAGGACGGGGTCGGTCTTGTGCACGAGCATCGCCCGCCGCGCCCACTGATCCCGAGTAGCCGCAAGTTCGGGGTGCCGGGCGATGATGCGGTCGGGGTCCACGGCGATCAGGTGGTGGGACAGCTGATCATTCAGCTGGTCGAGCCACCACGCGGTGATCTGGGTGAGGACCTCCCCCTTGTGGGGGATCGGCTGAGGAAGAACGACGTCGAAGGCACTGACGCGGTCGCTCGCGATCATGAGGAGCGTGTCGGCATTCACCTCGTAGACATCCCTGACCTTTCCTCTGTGGAGGAGCGGCAGGGGCAGCTGCGACTCGTGGACCAGGTTCTGATCAGACATGGAGTGTGGGAGCGTCCAGGTTGATGGTGTGGGAACGATGTTTCTCTAGGACCGGGGTGACGGCGCGCTCGATGAAGCGCGCGACCTGGGACGGGGCGCGTCCCACGAAACGCATCGGATCGACCATCTCCTGAAGCTCGTCCGCGCGAAGACCAAATGAGTCGTCTCCGGCGATCCGGTCGAGCAGATCTGCATCGGCACCCTCTTCCTTCATGCGTCTCGCGGCGGCCATCGAGTGCTGCCGAATCGACTCGTGCAGCTCCTGCCGATCTCCGCCTCGAGACACGGCGTGCATCAAGATCGTCTCTGTGGCCATGAAGGGAAGGTGCTCGGCGAGATTCCTGCGAACGACCTCCGGGTTCACGATCAGTCGGCGCGAAACGTTCTCCAGCAGGACGAGGCAGCCGTCGAGCGCGAGGAAGGCGTCCGGCACCGAGACCCGTCGATTCGCCGAATCGTCCAGGGTACGCTCGAGCCACTGCGTGGCTGCCGTGAACGCCGGATCAATGGAGAGGGTGATCACATGCCGAGCCAGCGCGCAGATGCGTTCCGCACGCATCGGATTGCGCTTGTAGGGCATCGCCGACGATCCGATCTGCTCCGCTTCGAACGGCTCCTCGACTTCCCGAAGGTGGGCCAGGATACGCAGGTCGTGTCCGATCTTGGAGACCGAGGCGGCGGCGCCGGCCAGCGAGGCCTGAACCGCGTAGTCGACCTTTCGGGAGTAGGTCTGTCCGCTGACCGGGTACGTCGACTGGAAGCCCATACGCTGGCCCACCGCGAGGTCGAGTGCGTCCACCTTGTCGTGATCGCCCTCGAACAACTCGAGGAACGACGCCTGGGTGCCGGTGGTGCCGCGAACGCCGCGGAATCGAAGCACGTCGATTCGGTGATCGAGCTCTTCGATGTCGAGGAGGAGGTCCTGGATCCAGAGGGTCGCACGCTTGCCGACCGTGGTCGGCTGCGCCGGCTGGAAGTGGGTGTATCCCAGTGTCGGAAGCGCCGCGTATTCCCGAGCGAACTCCGTCAGCGCCTCGACGCAACGGAGCAGCCGCGCACGAACCAGTTCCAGCGCGTCACGGTGGAGGATCAGATCCGTGTTGTCGCCGATGAACGCGCTCGTAGCACCCAGATGAATGATGCCTTTCGCAGCCGGGGCATCGTCACCGAAAAGGTGCACGTGCGCCATGACATCGTGCCGGAACCGTTTCTCGTACTCGGCCGCTTTCTCGAGATCGAGTTCGTCGACGGCCGCGCGCATTTGCTCGAGGGCTTCGTCGGAGATGTCGAGTCCGAGTTCGGCCTCACTCTCCGCGAGCGCGATCCAGAGTCGACGCCACGTCCCGAAGCGACGCGCGGGCGAGAAGATCTGCTGCATCTCTCTCGACGCGTACCGGTCGGAGAGCGGGTGCATGTAACGATCGAGGTCCAACTAACCCCTCCAGTACAGGCTGGTCGTGTAGTAGTTGTTGTTTCGCTCGAGGTAGACGACGATCCGGCCCTGCTGGCCCGTGAGCGCATCGAAGAAGGCCGCGGCGTCGTCGGCACTGCGGATACGGCTTCGGTTCATCTGTATGATCACGTCGCCGGTCTGCAGTCGGGTCCGACTGGTGAGTTCCGCGGAGATGTCCGCGATCAGCGCGCCGGCGTCGCTGGCGAGACCGAGCTCACCCTGAATCTGGGGAGAAACGGAGATGAGCTCGATGTCCCGGAAGAGTGTGACGCGTGCCGCCGTGGTCGATGGAAACGGCTCTGCATTCAGCCCGATCACACGCGACTGACCCTGGACATCCAGTTCCACCTCGTCTTCGGCCCGAAGGTCGAGGAGTACGCCCTCCCAGTCGAGCGGTCCCGAGAGGGGCCGGCCGTTGGCGCGCAGGAGGACGTCGCCGACTTCGAGCGCAGCCTCGTCTGCGGGAGACCCCTCGGCCACGCGGCTGACACGGACGCCGCGCGTGCGGCCCCACGCGTCGGCTTCGACGGGCTCGACGTCGATCCCTACCCAGGCCCGACGGATCTCGCCGTACTCGAGGAAGTCGTTCGCGATCTGAAGGGCACGGTCGAGCGGAATCGCGAAGCCGAGACCCTCGCTGCCGCCACTCCGGGAAATGATCGAGGCGTTGATTCCGATCACCTCTCCATCGGCGTTGACGAGCGCACCCCCCGAGTTCCCGGGGTTGATGGCTGCATCTGTCTGGATCATTCCAAAGTAGAAGCCTTCGTCCTCCGAGGACGGAGCGATGTTTCGGTCGACCGCCGAGATCACACCGGCTGTGACCGTCGGCTCACTGTCGGCGACATAATTTCCCAGTGGGTTCCCGATCGCGATTGCCCATTCTCCGATCATCAGCCCCTCGGCTGTACCGACCGGCGCGACCGGCAAGTCCTCGTCTGAAATACGCAGGACCGCGATGTCGGCGACGGGATCGGTCCCG
>CALHIO010000284.1 GCA_938030915.1 uncultured Gemmatimonadota bacterium | reverse complement strand
TCAGGAGTGAAGGACGGCCGCTCTTCATAGCGAATCGAGGCGAGCTCGGCATCCAACGCCTTGAGGTCGTCGGGTAGCTCCATCCCCTCGTGGTGGAATGGTTGCGTCATGATCTAGGCTCCAGCCTCGCCGGATTCGACCGAATCCTTCAGCCGATTGAGGGCTCGGTGCAGTCGGACGGCGACGGCGTTGTTGCTGACATTCAAATGCTCGGCGATCTCGGCATGGTCGAGACCGGAGCCGTACCGCAGGGCAAGAATCTCCTGATCGGCTTTTCTGAGCGTTCTGGTCGAATTGAGCAGGTGCTGAATGCGCTCCTGTCGGATGACCCTTTCCTCGTGCGTCGGCACGTCGGCCACGAGGTCGGGGATACGGTCGAGAGAGACGTGCAGAGAGCCTTTCCGCTGGAGGGCGCGGAGGTGGTCCGTCACCGCGTTCCTCGCGATCCGCAGGAGCCAGGTCTTCGGGGAAGCTTTGCGCTCATCGTACTTCTCGAAGGCCCGAAGGGCCTTCATGAACACGACCGACGTCACGTCCTCCGCGACTTCGCGACTGGCGACACGGAATCGGACGTAGCGGTACACGGCGCTGTGATACTCCGTGTACCAGACCTCGAAGTCGCGCGGGAGCGGCTCTTCGGGCATGGTTGGACGCTGAGCGGTCCCCGAGCGGGATACTTCCGGTTCGGTCTGCATTACCCCGTGATACGTCCCGAATGCGTCTTGAGTTACAGCCGGCGGGTCGCGTTCCTCAGATCTCCGGGGCCCGGCACACGAGGCGACCGGACCCCGGAATCCAGAGATCGAATCAGAGCGTCTCGCCAATGAAGCCGACCAGGTCGACGACACGGGATGAATAGCCCCACTCGTTGTCGTACCACGACAGGACTTTGACCATGCGACCGTCCATCACCGCGGTGGACAGCGCATCCACCGTCGAGCTCCTCGGGTCACTCGTGTAGTCGATCGACACGAGCGGCTCGTGAGAGATGCCGAGGACTCCGGCCATTGGGCCGTCGGCTGCGGCCTGAAAAGCGGCGTTGACCTCCTCCTCGGTGACATCCTTCTCCAGTTCCGAGACCAGATCCACAATCGATACGTCGGCCGTGGGCACCCGGATCGCCATGCCGTCGATCCGGCCCTGCACCTCCGGCAGTACCAGGCCCGTGGCCTTCGCTGCACCCGTGGTGGTCGGAATCATCGACATCGCCGCTGCTCTCGCCCGGCGAAGATCGGAGTGAGGGAGATCGAGGATCCTCTGATCATTCGTGTAAGCGTGGATCGTCGTCATCAGGCCATGCCGGAAGCCGAACTCGTCGCTCAACACCTTCACCACCGGCGCGAGGCAATTGGTCGTGCAGCTCGCGTTGGAGATGATGTGGTGGTTCGCCGGGTCGTACGCGTCCTGATTCACACCGAGGACGATCGTGATGTCCTCATTCTTCCCGGGCGCAGAGATGATGACCTTCCGGGCGCCCGCTTCGATGTGCTTGGATGCACCCGCATGGTCCCGGAAGATGCCGGTCGACTCGATCACGACGTCCACGCCGAGGTCGCTCCACGGAAGTGCCGCGGGATCACGCTCGCTGAACACCTTGATCGGGTCCCCGTCGACGATGAGGCCCTCGTCCGATACCTCGACGGAGCCGGGGTACCGCCCGTGTACGGAGTCGTACTTGAGCAGGTGGGCCAGGGTCTCGGGGCTGGTCAGGTCGTTGACGGCCACGAAGTCGATGTCGGTATTGCCAGCCTGCTTGGCGCTGCGGAGGACGTTTCGTCCGATACGTCCGAATCCGTTGATCGCTACCCGGATCGCCATGCTGTGAGATCTCCCGGAAGGGTGAGATGGGTGTCGTAACTTCAGCCCCTCAAGGTAACGCCGAAATAGCCTTCGGGAGCGCCCGAGCGAAGGTCAGCAGATGGACCGAGCGAGCACCGTGTTCGACGAGGACCGAAGCCGCCTCAGCGGCGGTCGCTCCCGTCGTGAGCACGTCGTCGACGAGCAGTACGTCACGAGCCAGAGCTGACGACATCCCTCCGGAGGGGGCGAACACGTTACGTACGTTTGCCTGTCGCAGGCCCCGCTCGAGTTCGATCTGTGATCGTCGTTCCACCGTTCGCGTCAGCATCGGCACGAACGGAGCCCCGAGGGCCGCCGCCACGCCCTGCGCGAGCAAGGTGGCCTGGTTGTACCCCCGTATCCGTTCCCGGCTGCGCGTCGTGGGCACGGTGGTGACCCTCAGGTCAGCGAGGTGGCTCTCGCGCGCCTCCCGGCGACTCGAAGCCGGGGAAACGACCGGATGGCGCTGGGCAACCTCCGCGATCCGGTCGCCCATGAAGCCGGCAAGTTCGTGCCATCCCTCGTACTTGAGGGCGTGGACCAGCTTCGCCCCGGGCCCGACCATGGTGTAGGCGCTTCGGGCCGAACAGAGCGCCGCAGGCCACGACCGACATTCATGGCAGCCCTCGGTGCCGGTACCGGTCGTGCCTTCGACCGACCGCCCGACCGGCGCATGGCAGCGACCGCACCGTGGCCAGCTCGGGATACGCAGACGGGACCGGCACAGGGCGCAAATGGGCGCCGGGTCGCGCGTATGGGGTCGGGGCATCCACATCCGGCATGACACGCAGCCGGCGGGAAGCAGGACGTCGAGGGCTCGCGCGACCGCCCCGCGCCTCAGGCCGATTGCCGCTCCGCCACCGCGTTCCTCATCGCCTCCACCGGCGCCGCATGTCCCCACCACCGCTCGAACGACGCTGCGCCCTGCTGAACGAGCATCTCGAGGCCATCGGTCGTGCGAATCCCGGCCGCCTCCGCACTCTCGATGAAGCCGGTCGTGTGGTGACCGTACACGAGATCCATCGCGGCTCCGGCCCGGTTCAGCGCGTGGAAGTCGATCGGAGAGGGGTCGCCGGGATCGAGTCCCAGCCGAGTGGCGTTCACGACCAGATCAAAGTTCTCTCCCTCGAGTTCCCGGGAGACCGGCACGACCCTGACCTTCTGGCCGCCGATCCGTCGCGCGACGGCGCGGGCGCGCTCTTGGGTACGGTTGTGCAGCAGGATCTCCCCGACTCCATCCTCGACCAGTGCGGCGAGAGCCGCGCGTGCAACACCACCCGCGCCCAGGAGCAGCACACGGATGCCGGCTGTCGGACCCTCCAGGAAGGTCTTCAGCGCCCTGCGGAAGCCCTCGACGTCGGTGTTGTCGCCGTGAACCCGCCCCTCGTCGTCTCCCCAGAACGTATTGCAGGCCCCGGTGCGGCGGACCGCCTCGCTGCGCACGTCCAGAATGGTTGCGGCCTTTTCCTTGTGCGGAAGGGTGACGTTCCCGCCGCCTCCAGCCCGTGCCAGACCCCGCATGAACCCGACAAGGTCATCCGGCGCACAGCGGACAGCCACATAGACGCCGTCCACGCCGGCGGCCCGGAACGCGGCGTTCTGCAACTCGGGTGACGCCGAGTGGGCTACAGGATCACCCAGGAGCGTCAGGACCCGGGTGGTGGAGGTGACGCTCATGGCTTCACCATGGGTTCAAGGCGGGTCAGTGCCCGATCGATCAGGTCGTCGAGTACGGTGAAGGTCGCGGCATACTCCTCGTCGGGGCCCCCGATCGGATCGGGGATGCCCGCAGCGGCCCCACCGTCCTCGAGATCCTGTGCGAACGCCGTCAGCATCGCCACACGGTCTCCAGCTCCGAGCTCGAGCGCTCGCGCAAGATGGCCAGCTGACATCGTCAGGATGAGATCCGAGGACTCGACCAGTTCAGGGGTGAGGTACGTCGATGTGTGCCCGGACAGATCGAGTCCGCTCGCAGCCGCAGCTCTGAGAGCACCCCTGGACGCGGGGCTTCCATCCCAGGCGCCGACGCCCGCCGATCGAACCTGTACCTGAGCCCACCCACGCTCCGCGATCCGGTGACGCGCAATCACCTCGGCCATGGGAGATCGACACGTGTTGCCGGTGCACACGAAGAGGACGCGGAACGGCCCCGCTTCAGTCGTCGGATCCATCGATCTCCGGGATGGCGCAGCGAAGTCTGCCGGTGGGGATCGCCCCCTCCCTCAGGACTCGGGGGCGTCGACGTGTACAGTCTACCACCGTGGACGGCGCAGACGGAGGGAGCGTCCCCCCGTCGATGAGCCAGACGTCGGTCGCCTCGAGGCCCTCCAACCACGCGCGGGCATCGGCGCCCGTCGTGATCGGCGCTTCTCCGCTGCGATTCAGACTCGTCGACGTCAGGGGCTCTCCGAGTGCCGCGACGAGTCTCGAGGCGATCGGGTGCGGGCTCACACGCACCCCTACGGTACCGCGTTCCGCATCCCGGACGCCGTCCGGAAACAGACCAGCCGGGTCACGCAGGACGAGGGTCACGGATCCCGGCCAGAAGATCTTCGCGAGTTCCTCCG
>CALHIO010000283.1 GCA_938030915.1 uncultured Gemmatimonadota bacterium | reverse complement strand
GGCCAGCAGGGCCAGGAAGGCCAGCAGGGCCAGGAAGGCCAGCAGGGCCAGGAAGGCCAGCAGGGTCAGGAAGGCCAACAGGGCCAGGGCAGTCAACAGGGTCAGGGAGGCAACGCCGATCGCCTCGGCGGCGGGGGTGGTAACGACGGCTGGGTCGGGGATCGGTCGGTCGGCTCGCCGTTCGGCGGGGCGACACGAGGCACACCCCGGGAGTTCTCGGCTGACGAGATCCGACAGTTCCAGAGCGAGTTCCGGCAGCGAGAGGAACAGCTGATGGAGTTGCGACGTGATCTTCAGAACGCGGGCCGTCCGGTGGACGAGCTCAGAGAGCTGATCCAATCCTTCCAGGAACTCCAGGCCGACGAGGTCTACGGGGACCCGGGACGGCTTGCCGACCTCAGCGAAGACATGGTCGATCAGCTCAAACGACTCGAATTCACGTTGCGGCGTGACGTGGAAGGCGAGGCCGAGCGGCGTGCCACGCTGAGCGGCGCCGACGAGGTGCCCGACGGCTACCGCCGGCTGGTCGAGGAGTACTACCGAGCACTTGCACGAGGTGGCTCGGGCCGCAACTGACCCACCGGCGCAGTTGCTTTAGATTCTTCGGCCGCGCGACTGCATGCGCGAACCCAGGTCGTTCAGCCGAAGGATCGAAATGTCCGGACCGCAGTTCATCTACCACATGCACCGGCTCTCGAAGATCGTCCCGCCGAAGCGGGAGATCCTCAAGAACATCAACCTCTCGTTCTATCCCGGAGCCAAGATCGGCGTCGTCGGGTCGAATGGGTCGGGAAAGAGCTCCTTGCTGAAGATCATGGCAGGGCTCGATTCGGACTTTCTCGGGGAGGCCTGGGCCGCGAAGGGCACAAAGATCGGGTACCTGGCGCAGGAGCCGGAGCTCGACGCGTCCCTCGACGTGCGCGGAAACGTGGAACTCGCCGTGGCGGACACGCGCAACCTCCTCAAGCGTTTCGAGGAAGTCAGCATGGCGTTCGGTGATGTCTCCACCGACGAAGAGATGAACGCTCTCATCGAAGAGCAGGCCAAGCTGCAGGACCGGATCGACGCGTCGAACGCCTGGGACCTCGACCGCAAGATCGAGATCGCCATGGATGCGCTGCGACTACCGCCCGGGGATTCCGACGTCGCGACCCTTTCCGGTGGTGAACGACGGAGGGTCGCGCTCTGCCGCGTCCTGCTCGAGCAGCCCGACATGCTCCTGCTCGACGAGCCCACCAACCATCTGGATGCAGAATCGGTGGCGTGGCTCGAGCATCATCTCGCCGAATTTCCCGGTACGATCGTCGCGATCACCCACGACCGTTACTTCCTAGACAATGTGGCCGAGTGGATCCTCGAGCTGGATCGCGGCCAGGGCATTCCCTGGAAGGGCAACTACTCGTCCTGGCTCGAACAGAAGCAGGAGCGACTCCGCCAGGAGGAGAAGTCGGAGTCCGCGCGGCAAAAGACGCTCGAGCGCGAATTGGACTGGATCCGTATGTCTCCCCGTGCGCGTCAGGCCAAGGGGAAGGCACGGATCAATGCCTACGAAGAGCTTCTCGCGGCCGATGAGCGCGAGCAGGTCCGAACGGCCGAGATCCTGATCCCCAAGGGTCCGCGTCTCGGGAACGTCGTGATCAAGGCCGATGGGCTCGCGAAGGGATTCGGAGAGCAGCTGCTGATCGACAACCTGACCTTCGACATCCCCCCGGGCGCCGTCGTCGGAATCATCGGCGGGAATGGGGCCGGGAAGACGACGCTTTTTCGGATGATCGTCGGTGACGAATCGCCGGACGCAGGGGCTCTCGAAACCGGCCAGACGGTCCAACTCGCCTACGTCGACCAGTCCCGCGAAGAGCTCGATGGGGACAAGACCGTCTTCGAGGAGGTCAGTGGCGGCGCGGACGTGTTGAATTTCGGGCGCGCAGAGGTGAACCCCCGCGCGTATCTCTCGTGGTTCAACTTTCGCGGTGCAGACCAGCAGAAGAAGGTCGGGGTGCTGTCCGGCGGTGAGCGGAACCGACTCCACCTCGCGAAGCTGCTGAAGACGGGTGGTAACGTGATGCTGCTCGACGAGCCGACGAATGACCTCGACGTCGACACGCTGCGCGCCCTGGAGAACGCGATCCTCGACTACGCCGGATGCGTACTCGTGATCTCTCACGATCGATGGTTCCTCGACAGGATCTGCACGCACATTCTGGCCTTCGAGGGCGACTCTCAGGTGGTCTGGTTCGAGGGGAACTATCACGAGTACGAAGAGGATCGGAAGCAGCGTCTGGGTGACGATGCGACCCAACCCCACCGTCTCAAGTACCGGAAGCTGGTACGCGACTGATTTTGGCTGTCCTGGCCGTGCCGGGCCCGATTATCTTGCGCTGACTCGCTCTTCCTCCGGAGAGGCCGTTGGCCCGCAAGCGCAAGAAATCGAGGTCGAAGAAGCAACGGAAGGCGACCGGCGCTTCCGATGCGACGTCGACCGATGCGCTGAAAGCGGGCGGTGACGAGGCCGTCGAAGACACCTCGGAAGACCAGGCCACGGACGAGGTAGCCGCGGTCGCCATCGACGATGAACACGAGACCTCGATCGCCGATGCGCGCAGCGCAGTCGTTGCGATGGACCAGGACGATCCTGACGATGTCGTCTCGCCACGTCAGGGGGAGAGCGAGCCGGAGATCGTCATGCCCGACGATTTCGACGACGCAGAGCTCGATGTCATCTCCCTCGATGACGACGAGGAGAGCCACGAGCGGCTGATCGCCGAGGCAGTCGCGTTCGCGGCCGCGAAAGAGTCCGACATCGACACGCCAGCGCCGCAGGACGCGATCGAAGGCGAGGCAGACCTCCACGAACTCGCCGTGGGGGAGGGTCCCCACTCCAGCGAAGACGCGGCCCCGATCGCACGACCTGCAACAACCTCCGGGCTATCCCTGACGCGTGACGCCGTGGCGGCGCTGTCCGAGATGCAGGCGCAGGGATTGATCGATCTCCCCGAGGATCTCGTCATCGACCTGGGAGAAGCGACCACGGATGACGAACGTGACCGCCTTCTGGCGGCAGCCCTCGCGCACGTCGAACTGCAGGAGGCCCGGTTCCGAGTCCCGACGGACAGGAGGAGGACACGCGGATGGAAAGGGACGGCCGCGAGCGCGCTCGTGATGCTGACGATGCTCGTCGCGTTGGCCCCCCCGGCGATCCTGGTCCCCGACCCACCAGCACAGCTGACCGAATCGGACCTCACGTACGGAGTCGTGGTGGCGCTCATCCTCCAGGCGCAGCAGATCGATGCGTTCCGGGCCCGCGAGCAGCGTCTTCCTGACAGCCTCGACGACCTCGGCACCGTGCTACCGGACATTCGCTACGTGAAGTCGAGCAACCGCCTCTACCAGCTCGTCGCCTACACATCGGACGGGATCGCCGTCGTTTACGACTCGGCGGCGCCTGCGGCAATCTTTGAGCGCATCGCAGAGACGTGGGTCACGACTCAGGCGGGCGCGTGATGCGATCCATCGCTCGACGTCGGGGAGCAGCGACTGCAGACATCGTCATGGCCGTCGCTGGCATCACACTGTTGATCGCTGCCGCCATGCCGACACTGAGAGCTCGCTCCTTTGAGGCTCTGGTCGAGGATGCGGCAACGGACGTCGAGACGCTCCGCTCCGCCTCCGAGGAATACTTCTCAACGACGAGAGCGTGGCCGACTCCCATGGAGCCGGGTGACCTGCCCCCCGAAGTGACGACCGCGTTCCCCGGCCGCGCATCCCTGAGCGGTCCGGACTACTCCGTTCAGTGGCGCCGGCTCGAGATGCTGGAAACGCAGGAGGCCCCCGACGCCGTGAACCGGCGCCCGGCCGACGCCGATGCCCCGCCCGACTCGGTCCGGGCAGACCGACTGCAGGTCCCGATTGGAATCGGAGGTGTCGTCGTGCGATCCGCCAGCGGCGAACTGCTCGCAGAACTCCTCGCCCGGTACGGGGCACGAGCATCGTTCGTCCGTGATTCGACGTGGACGCTCATCGTGGGTGTGACGCCAGGAGGCTGACGGCCCCTCCCATTCGCAGCGATTCGACCGATCTTTTCTGACTCAGGGTCGACCGCCGAGCTCGATCCAGACTGCTACGAAGACCCGCATGATCAACATCCTCAGTCGTCCCGACCTCGCGCCCGATGCGGTACTGGCCGCCCTGCGTGAGCACTACGGGATCGAGGGAACGCTGACGCCGCTCCCCGGAGACCGGGACCTCAACTTCCTGGTGACCACGGTCGATGGGACGAAGCGGGTCGCGAAGGTTTCGACCCCGGACGAGAGCGATGAGATCCTGGAGATCGAGGCCGATCTCATGCGGCATATGGCCCGGGCCACGGACGGCTTCGCCGCCGACGTGATCCCATCGAACGACGGCTCATGGATCGTGAAGCACACGGCGGAGGACGGGCAGACACACCGGATCCGGGTCGTCGAGTACCTCGAGGGAGGTCTCTTCGCGGACGTTCGTCCACGCTCGCTTCCACTGCTGTACGACCTCGGTCGCCGACTGGCCGACATCGACAGCGCGCTCGGCGCGTACCCGGACCATCCGCCGGCCCGGATCGACTTCGAGTATGCACTCGGCCGCTCGGGACTCGTCATGGAGCGCTGCTTCGACCTGTTCCAGGGTGAGCAGCTGGAGCTCATCCGGTCGGTCCACGAGGGATGGCTCGCACGCGAATCCGACTTCCTCGGACTCGGATCACAGGTCATTCACGGAGACGTGAACGACTACAACGTGCTCGTCAGCGCTCCGGACGCCGGCCCTCGTCGAATCACGGGGATCATCGATCTGGGCGACGCGCACTCCGCTCCGCGCGTCTTCGATCTCGGCATCGCGATCGCGTACGCGATTCTCGACACGGACGACCCGCTCATGGCGATGGCGGCGATCGTTCGTGGATTCCATGACCGAACGCCGCTGAGCGAAGAGGAAGCCGACGTCGTCTTTGCCCTCGCCCGGGCCCGGCTGGGTGCCAGCGTGAGCATCTCGGGATGGAAGCGTCACCAGTCGGGCGAGGTCGACGACTATGCGCTGGTCTCGGAGCGCCCAGCCTGGGACATGATCCGTCGCCTCCACCAGATCCCGGTACGGTTGGCCGAGGGCATCGTGCGTGATGCCGCAGGATACCCTGCCTCGCCCAGGAGCCCGGTTCTGGTCGACTGGTTGAGGGAGCAGAAGGTCGAACCGGTCATGACGATGCCCGAGTCGGAGGATGAGGTCACGATCCTCGATCTCAGCCTGGGCAGCCCCCTCCTCAACGGGCGGGACACCGATGACACCGAGGAGTTCACGCGGCGCTTGTTCCGCCACATGGAGGACGAAGGAGCGACGATCGGTATCGGTCGTTACCTCGAGCCGCGTGCCTTCTACCTGACGGAGATCTTCGAGGGTCGAGCAGGAGACCCGCGGGAGCGCAGGACCATTCACACGGGCCTCGACATCTTCGATCAGGCAGGTGCCGAGGTCCGGGCGCCTCTGCCGGGCCGCGTATTCTCGGTTGTCGACAACGGCCAGGGGCTGGACTACGGCCCGACGGTCCTGCTCGAGCACGACGGGCCCGCAGGTCCGTTCTGGACCCTGTATGGTCATCTGGAAGCGGAGTCGGTCGAGAAGCTCGAGGTCGGTGCGGAGGTGGCGGCCGGCGACGTGATCGCGCGCATCGGACCCTACCCAGAGAATGGGGACTGGCCTCCCCACCTGCATGTCCAGATTCTGACGGACCTTCTCGGTTTCGAGGGGCAGTTCCCGGGGGTTGCGCTGCCCCGAGAGCAGAGCGTCTGGGCCTCCTTCTCACCGGACCCGAACCTCATCACGCGGCTTCCCGGGGCGACCACGTTCGAACCGCCGGAGGATCTGACGGAGCGCCGAGCCCGAGCCTTCGGTGCGAACCTCAGTGTGTCGTACGCGACCCCACTCCACATCGTCCGTGGTATGGGTACGCACCTCTATGACGCGATGGGGCGGGCCTACCTCGACTGCGTGAACAACGTGGCGCATGTCGGGCACGAGCGGCGCTCCGTCGTCGAGGCGGGGCAGCAACAGATGGGCGTGCTGAACACCAACACACGCTACCTCCACGAGTTCGTCCTCGAGTATGCCGAGCGGCTCGCGGCCCTGCTCCCGGATCCCCTCTCCGTCTGCTTCTTCGTGAACTCCGGATCGGAGGCGAACGAGCTCGCGCTACGCATGGCGCGCGCGCACACCGGAGGCCGGGGCGTCGTCGCGATCGAAGGCGGCTACCACGGACACTCCCAGGCCCTGATCGACGTCAGTCACTACAAGCACGCAGGCAAGGGCGGAGCGGGCGCCCCGGACTGGGTCCGTACCGCCCCCCTGCCCGACGATTACCGAGGATTGTACGGCCGCCAAGTGATAGACCGAGCCGCGCGATACGCGATGCATGTCGGCGAGGCGTTCGGGTCACTCAGCTCGAACGGCCATGAGCCCGCCGCCTTCCTGGCCGAGAGCATTCTCTCCTGTGGGGGCCAGATCGAGCCACCGGCGGGATACCTCGACGAGGCGTATCGAATCGCCCGGTCACGAGGTGCGGTATGCATCGCGGATGA
>CALHIO010000282.1 GCA_938030915.1 uncultured Gemmatimonadota bacterium | reverse complement strand
TTCGGGCTCGCCTTCGCCGGTGGGCTGAGCGGCCTGATCATGGGGTTGGCGGGCTTCGTCCCGGATGCGGCCTCCCAGCCTCCGGGCGCTGTGACCGGACTTAGAATCGCGTACACGGTCGTCCCGGTGGTCGGTGCACTTCTCGCCATGTGGTTCATGCGTGACTACGACCTCACGGAGGTCCGGGCCAACGAGGTCCGGGAAGAGCTCGAACGTCGGCGGGGAGTGACCCCTCTGACCTGAGACTCGGGGGCTCAGCTGGCTCGGTGATCAATCCCTCTACGGAAGCACCGCCCGCCAGGCGGGACCACGGCCCAGGCAACAACGAGCCGCAGCAGGGCCAGCTTTGTGGTCTTTCACCGCCTCGATTAGATCTGATCTTGATTGTCCGGTCCATCCTAGCCCCAGTGCTTAAGTGACGGAGTGAATGATGAGCAAAGCCATCACCACGGTCTTCTGCGCAGTCTGGAGTGGAGACCCGAATCGTCATGCCTTGGTGCAAGGCCATCTTGAGAATCTGCGTGCTCAAACCCGACCGGTCGAAATCATCTACGTGTTTGACAATGGTGATCCGACGCCACCGGGCCTGTCCGCGCAGACCGTTGTCGTCAATGCGCCAATCGGCATCTACGAGGCGTGGAACGTTGCACTTTCGTTGTGTCGGACCGAGTTCGTGATGAATCTGAACCTCGACGACAGGCTCGCGCCGGATGCGGTCGAAGTCCTCGAAAGGGAGATGTCTGCTTCGGGCGCGAACCTTATCGGTGGTGACTGGCAAATCTGCTTTACGCAATCCGACACAGATGCCGTCGCACCCGTCTGCCCTGCCTCGACGACATCCTTTCGTCCTGATTGGCCACCCGTCCCAAACCTCCCCACTCGACTCGGCAGCGGCACGGGTGAGAGGGGAACGTTTGGACCGGCCACCATCTGGCGCCTCGACTGTCACACCGTCCTTCCCAGATATCCTTACAGGACATCAGACAACACACCCATCAAGAGCGTTTCTGACGCTATTTGGTGGAATATGCTCCTCCGACTCGACCCGCAGAAGATTCGCAGGCTCCCTTTCATCATCGGAAATTACCACTCACACCCGGCCGATCAGGCAGAATTTCGACTGAACGACGAGATGGCACTGTTGCAAGGCGAAATCAGTCTGATCTAACCGAGTCGATCGCTGGCGTGGGCTCCGGATCCGCTTCCCGACCAGCGCAAGATCCGCGAAGAGCTCGAACGTCGGCGGGGTGTGCCCCCGCTGGCGTGACACCTGAGGTCCGATTCAGGAGCTCACGGCGGATGGGGTTGTGTTGCGCTGATGCGCCGTCTGCTCAGCCAAGGCTGGACTTCGGGCACCTGTCCATGGCAAAATGAGAGGGTCGTCATCGCCTCCCCAAGTTTGCATGAATTTACCCTCTCGAAGAACGGCGCTGGCCGCCGCCTGCGGTCTTCTCATGACCGGCTGCATCGACGGAACGCCGACCGCACCCTCGGTCTCCGAGCCAGCGCCTCAGCTGTCGATCCTTCCCCCAGCGGACTACTACGCGTCCGTCGACGCCTCCTCCGCGGCGGCACTCCGGCTCTCGCTCCACGCCGCGATCGACGATCACACCCGGTTCCCGTATACGTCGACCGCGACCGACACGTGGGACATCCTCGAGCTCGCCCAGGAGGACCCGGCCGACTCCGGGCGCATCATCGACGTCTACCTGAACGCGTCGTATGCGAAAGCGGGTGGAGGGAACACCGACTACAACCGCGAGCATTCGTGGCCCAAGTCCTACGGCTTCCCGAACGACGGGTCGACCAACATGCCGTATACGGACGTGCATGCACTCTTCCTGTCCAACGACAGCTACAACTCATCCCGCGGCAACATGCCGTTCCGTACGTGCAGCCTCGGTTGCGACGAGCGCCCGACCGAGTTCAACGACGGTCGGGGTGGAGGAACGGGCACCTATCCAGGTAACTCGAACTGGAGGACCGGGACGGGGTCCGATGGTAGCTGGGAGGTGTGGCCGGGACGCCGGGGAGATATCGCCCGGGCGCTGCTGTATCTGGACGTCCGGTACGAAGGAGGCTCCCACGCCGACGGGTCAGCGGAACCGGACCTCATCCTGACGGACGACCCGACATTGATTCAGGTGACGGGCGGCAATGTCTGGGATGAAGGATTCGACGGCAAAGCCTACATGGGGATGCTCGAAGTCCTCCTCGCGTGGCACGCAGAGGATCCGGTGGACGACCGGGAGCGCAATCGCCACTCGGTGATTTCTTCGTTCCAGGGCAACCGGAATCCTTTCATCGACCATCCCGAGTGGGTGGGTTGCGTCTTCTCTAGCGTGTGCGATGGGGGTGGCGGCGATACCGATCCCCCCGTGATGCCGGATGCGCTCTCAGCCGACCCCGGTGACGGCGTCGTTCAGCTTTCGTGGTCGGCGAGCCCGTCTCCTGACCTGGCTGGGTACACCGTGTACCGCTTGGAGTCGGGCGGAGCGCCGTGGACCCGACTCACCCCCGCTCTCGTGACGTCCCCCGACTACACCGACGACGGCGTCGTGAATGGGACGACCTACACCTATGCCGTGTCGGCAACCGATGTATCCGGCAACGAGTCGGAGCTGACGTCGGGGGTGGCGGCCACGCCGACCGGCGGGACAACCACCGCGCCGTGGATCAATGAATTCCACTACGACAACAAGGGCGGCGACCGGAACGAGTTCGTCGAGATCGCAGGCCCCGCCGGGACCGATGTCACCGGTTGGGCAGTGGTCGGGTACAACGGTTCGGGCGGTGGCGTGTATGGCTCCGTCGACCTGGGTGGCTCGATCCCGGATCAGTCGGGTGGTTTCGGAACCGTGTCCGTGAGCTTTCCCGGGCTCCAGAACGGCTCCCCTGACGGGATCGCGCTCGTGGATGCCTCCGGGTCGGTCGTGGACTTCCTCGCATACGAGGGCTCCCTCACGGCGGCCTCTGGCCCGGCAGCCGGCATGACGGCCGCGGACATCGGCGTCTCGGAGTCAGGCAACGAGCGGGGTGCCCGATCGTTGCAGCTCGTCGGCAACGGGGACCGTGCGACGTCCTTCACATGGCAGGCCCCTGCACCGTCGAGCCCCGGGCTCCCGAATGACGGACAGACGTTCAGTGGAGGGGATGGCGGCGGCGGTGGCGGTGGCGACGACTCGACGCCGCCCGCCGTGCCCCAGAGCCTGACGGCGACCGGCGGAGACGCCGTCGTGGATCTCGACTGGGCGGACGTGTCGGCTCCCGATCTCGCCGGCTACCACGTGTACCGATGGACCGGCGCAGATCCGACCCCGACTCGCCAGACCACGGCTCCGGTAGGGCAGAGTGACTGGACCGACACCGCCGTGACGAACGGGGTCACCTACTCGTACGCCGTCACCTCGATCGATATCTCGGGCAACGAGAGCGCGGCAGGCCCGGAGGCTTCGGCGACACCGGCTCCCTCCCCCGAGCCCGGGTCGGTCCATGTAGCATCGATGTCGGCTGATCTCGTCGCTTCGGGCGGCCGCAATCTCCGGGCCCAAGCGACCGTGTCGGTCGTGGACGAGTCCGGTCAGAGCGTCTCGGGCCTCACGGTGACGGTCGTCTTCTCCGGTGACGTTTCCGGCACCGGCTCTGCCGTCACGGATGCAAACGGCGTGGCGATCGTGTCGGGGCCCAAGAAGAAAGGCGGCTTCTCGTTCAGCGCATGCGTGGACTCCGTGAGTGGCTCGGGCTGGACGTATGATCCGACCAGTAACTCGGTGACATGCACCTCGGGGGCGCCGTGACGCGCCGGCGCCAGGTCGGCGCAACGCTGGGGATCGTACTGACGATGTGGGCCTGCTCCGGCGAACCGGCAGGTCTGTCCCCCTCGGCTCGAGAGACGCCCGGTACGTCTTCGGGGCCCTCTGCCGCCGTCGTGGCGGCGGAGTCCGAGTACTCGAGACACTGGGCGGTGTATACGGGGAGCGGGACATGGGAGCCCAGCATCCTCGCCTTCACGAACTTCCTGACGTGGAAGGGTCACACCTGGGAGGCCGTCGGCAAGAATCAGATCAACCGCGGGAAGCTCGTGGGGCGATACGACGGTTTGTTCATGCCGGGCGGTTGGGCCGGCAACTACAACCAGTCTCTGACGGCTTCGGGCGACCAGCACATCCGCGACTTCATCTCCGCGGGCGGCGCGTACATCGGAATGAGTGCAGGGGCCTTCTACCTTTGCGACGTCACGATCTGGGAGGGGGACTACCTGGACTATCCGTCCGATGTATTCGACGGCGACTGCATTGGCCCGATCGAAGAGATCGCGCCATGGCCGGAGTACGTCATGACTCCGATGGACATGAATCTCGATTTCGAGGCGAACGTCTTCGAACCGGCCCGGCGGGACGTTCTCTACTACGGCGAGCCGTATTTCGTACCACACGAAGGTCAGGCGATCGAGACCTTCGCCTCGTGGGTCGTGCCGACAAACCCGGCGGCGGACGGAGCCCCGGGGGTGATCGGGATCGATTACGGCGCCGGAAGAGCCGTGCTCGTCGGCCCGCATCCGGAAATCGAGGAGGACGACGACCGGGACGGCACCGACTTCGGCTCCGAGCTGTCGGACGGACCCGATGGCAGCGACTGGCCTATGCTCTGGACCATGGTGGACTGGGTGTTCCAGCAGCCGGTGACCCGCGCGCCCGGCACGGGACCGGCTGCGTGCTCCGATGGAGTGGACAACGACTCCGATGGGTTGATCGACCTCGCGGACCCGGGGTGTGCCGATGCCGCGGACACCGACGAGGCCGACCCGGTACCGCCTGCCTGCTCCGACGGCGTGGACAACGACTCCGACGGATGGGTCGACCTCGCCGACCCGGGATGCTCGGATCCGGCGGACGAAGACGAGACCGATCCTCCGCCCCCAGGCTCCATCTTTGCGGATGGCTTCGAGATTGGCTCGCTCGCCCAGTGGTCGGTATACGGCTCCGGGCGTCGGTGGTCGGTCGTCTCGGAGAACGCGGCCGAAGGTCTCTACAGCGCCCGCGCGAAGCGCACGGGCTCGGGCAAGGACAGCTTCATCGAAGCCTCCTTCGACGCAGTGGGCTTCTCGTCGATCCAGTTGACGTACCGGCGCATGCTGGTCGGCCTCGATGCCGCCGACGACTGGGAGGTGCAGGTGTTCGACGGTAGCTGGATCTCGCTCGAGCATCTCGGCACGGGCCGGGAGGACAACAGCGACTTCCAGACTCGGACGTTCACGCTTTCACCCTCTACGACCGCGGTGCGCTTCAAGTGCGAGACGGGTGCAGTCAGCGAGATGTGCTACCTCGACGACGTCCGGATTTCGGGCAGCTAGACGCCCGGACGTCCCGAAGTCACTCGATCTCACAGGTGGATCGTGCCTCAATACCGAAACAGCGTCCTCGCACTCTTCCTGGCCGTCTGCGCCTGCACCTCACCCGAGTCGACGCTCGTCCCGACCGAACCGACCTCTTCGGTCGACTCCGATCGCAACATTCTCCTCATCATCGCCGATGATCTGGGGAAGGACGCCATGCCCGGGTTCTCCGAGGGAGCGATCAAGCCCGCCACCCCGACGCTGAACGGCCTCGCGACGAGCGGGCTGACGTTCACCAATCTCTGGGTGACACCCACGTGCGCGCCTACCCGTGCCTCGATCATCACCGGGCGCCACGGTTTTCGCACCGGCGTGACGCGCTCGGGCGCGGCGCTGGCATCGACCGAGACCACGCTTCAGGCCTACATCGCCAGCGCCTCGGACCGACCATACAAGACGGCCGTGGTCGGCAAGTGGCACCTCGCCCGCTCCGCGTCTTTCAACCCCGAGTCGATGGGCATCGACTACTACGCCGGCGTGCTCTCGTCGGACGTGGATGACTATTACGCGTGGCCTCTGACGTCGGACGGTGTGACGACGACCGAGACTGGATACAGCACCGAGGTGCTCACGGATCTCGCGATCGACTGGCTTCAAGCCCAGGACGACTCCTGGTTCCTTTGGCTGGCGTACAATGCGCCACACACTCCCTTCCATGTGCCCCCGACCGATACCCACGTGCAGGGGACCCTGCCTCCGTATCAACCGGGGATGGACGGTCTGCCCTACTACATGGCCGCGATCGAGGCGATGGATTTCCACATCGGACGGCTGCTCGACAGCCTGTCCCCGGCTGAGCGGGCGGAGACCACGGTGATCTTCATCGGAGACAACGGATCACCGCGCCAGACCGTGCAGGCGCCCTACACGTCCGGTACCGCGAAAGGCTCGGTGTATCAGGGTGGGATCAACACCCCGATGCTGGTCTCCGGCGGACAGCTCCAACGCCAGGGCACGGACGACAGTGTGATCAGCAGCACCGACCTTTTCGCGACCATCGCCGAACTCGCGGGCGTGTCCGTATCACAGATCCACGACAGCCGCTCGTTCTCGCCCCTCCTCAGCGCCGCCGCGCCCCATAGGGACTACGCCTACAGCGGGATCGAGGAAGCCGGCGCGGGCATGTGGACTACGGCCCGGGGGGACCAGTACAAGCTGATCGTCCGTCCGAGCGGAGAGGAGCAGCTGTTCGATCTCCTCGCCGATCCATACGAGGGGACCGACCTCATTCAGCTCGGCCTGACCCCGACCCAGGCGGCGGCTAGGGCTGACCTCGTCTCGTGGCTCAGTAGCCTGGGCATTTCCTGAATCCCGCCAGCCCCCTTCCCTGCCACGACTTCACCGGGGCGGAGATCGCACGTCAGTGGGCGCTCCGGAGCACCCGCACCGAATCACCGACGATCTCAAGGACCTCCACGGGACCCCCGTAGTAGGCGGCGAGGCCGACATCGATACGCCACGCACGCGAGCCGCACGCGCTGGCGATCCCAGCCTCCTGCCGGGTGTGTCCCATGACGATTCGCTCGGCGTGCAGGGCGGTCAGCGCCTCTTCGAGCACCCCGCATGCGACGGAGTCGGGATCCGAGGAATACAAGCGAGTCCATTGGGGGCTCTGTGGACCCGACAGCACGGGTGGGAGTTCTGCCTCTCCCCGGAGCCACCTCTGCGCCGCGTGGTTGATCTCGTCGATCCCGTGGGCGACGTGACTCGGGAGTACCCCACCGTGCACGAACACGTTGTCGCCGACCTGCAGAATGACCTGACGCCGCGCCAGTAGCTCGGCGTACGGCCCTCCGGGCATGAACGCGGCCATGCGGGCGCGCTGCCGCGGTTCGAAGTCAGCGAGCGTCGCGGCTCTGAACGTCCCGGACGCGCCATCCCAGACCATGAGAGAGTCGCCGGGCTCGTACGCCACGACGTCCATGAAGTCGGCGAACCCGCCGTCCGTCACGTAGCGCAGGTCACCCCGCACGTTCATCAGCTCGTGGTTGCCCAGCAAGGCGTGAAATGCACCACCTGCCGCTCTCGCGTCGACCCGCAGCCGCTCGAAGAGATCCAGGATGGCTCGTTCCTGATCGCCGCGATCCAGTTGGTCACCCGTCTGCACGACGATCAGTTCGCCACCGATCCAGCGGTCCTGTTCGTCGATGGCGCCCGCAAGTCGCAGCGCGCTGCGTGCGGCCTCCAGGTCGCCGTGCACGTCTCCGAAGGCAACGATGCGGGATTCGCCTCCTCCGGCGCAGGCGGTGGCCACCATCGACAATATCAAGCACAGGGCCGCCAGCGCCCTGCGGTTTCGTGGGACCAGAGGCGCCGCTTCCTCGCGCAGGGCCATCCCGCTCACGGGGACAGCCCTCCCCCCGACCCTGCTCCCTCGAGCAAACTCAACTTGGCAGCATCGACCGCTTCACGGTACGCGGCCCATTCCTGCCCGAACCACTGGTCGACGCGCGCGCCGAGAGTGCTCACCGCCGCCTCCGCCCGTTCGAGCGATCGAACGGTGGCTTGACTCGGCTCCTGCCATCGGGCGGACAGTAGCGCGCGTGACGCTGCCCGAAGCCGGGACGTGAGACGCGACGGATCGTTACGACTCCGTTGTCCGCTCTCGCCCGCGATGTCGGTGTAGAACTCGTCGAGCGCATCATCAAGTCGGTCACCGTGTGACGTCAGCGAGTCCACAGCCTCACCCTCGCGCTCCTCCAGGAGATCCTGAACGCGGCCGATCGCCTCCCGGGCGTCGCGGATCCGATCGGCTATCGCGGTCGCCCGACGCTCCGCCTCGAGGAGGCGATCGTGAAGCCCCGCTACCCGCAAAGCCGTCGCCGGGTCGAATTCGATGCGGGGATCCGGCACGACTCGGCCAGACACCTCGACCGTGTCCGCGTGGGAGATGACACGCACGGTGTAGTCGCCCGGCAAGGCCAACGGACCGCCGGGCTCGGAGGCCGCTTCCGGATCCGTCGGTTCAGGCCGGGTCGCTGATCGCACTCCGGCCCGCTCCATGCCCCACTCCACCTGATGAATCCCCGGTGACGCGGGCCCGCTCAGGCGACGGATCACCTCCCCATTCGAG
>CALHIO010000281.1 GCA_938030915.1 uncultured Gemmatimonadota bacterium | reverse complement strand
GGCTGAACCTGAGCGACGACGCACCGCGATCCCCCGGCGCCTACTGGCTCGATGGGCCGTGGCTGGCCCTTGTCCTGACGGTTTTCGCGCACCTGTCCCTCTTTCCGGGTGTGGCGGATCTCGACTCGTTCTATCACGTAGGGCACGCTCTGGCCTACCTCGAAGGCTCGGTGCTGGATACGTCTCTCCCATGGGCGACGCGCTCGATCATCGGAGAGATCGGAGGGGACCTCTGGTGGGGCCTTCACGTCCTTCTGATTCCGTTCGCTGCGCTGTTCGATGTGCCGGGGGCAGTGCGGAGTGCGGCGCTGGCGGTCACGGCACTCCTGGTGACGACCGTATGGTGGGTGCTGCGTCGCCACGAGGTCCGGTACCCGGGGCTTTGGGCTGCCCTCTTCCTCGTCGTGTCCCCGAACTTGCTGTTCAGGGAGTTGATGTTGCGACCGCACGTGATCTCACTTGCCGCAGGCCTCGCCCTGCTGTCCTGCCATGTTCGGGGGCGATGGTGGCAGATCTTCGCGCTGAGCGCTCTGATCGCCTGGGTGCATTTGAGCCTCTTCTGGCTGGGCCCTGGAATCGCGATCGCGTACGGCATCGCCCGCATCCCCGTCACTGTGGCAGCGGGGCGCGAGGAACCCGATACAGGGGTCCCGATTCGGTTCGCCGTACCCGTGGCCATCATCGGCGCCCTCGTCGGTTGGCTCCTTCGACCCGATGCGATGGCATCGGCGACGCTCCTCAATGCGCAACTCGTCGAGCTCTTCGCACAGAAGGCGGCGGGCCTGCCCCTGACGTTCGCGCTGGAGCTCTCTCCGGTCGGCCCTCTCGAGGTCTTTCGGACGACGTGGTTCTTTGCAGGGGCCTGGCTGATCGCGTGCATCCTCGTCGTGCGAGAGGCGGTCGCGACCCACTTTCGCGCACTCGGCCAGGCTCGAGGCACCCTGTTGGTCGCGGCGTGCCTCATCTCTCTCGCCTTCGGCATTCTCGCGCTCCTGTCGGCACGCCGGGCGATGGAGCAATGGGCCGCGTTCGGCTTTCTGATGATCGCGCTGATCGCCGCGGGGCGCTCCAGCGACGGTATGACGCCCGCCGAGCCAGGTGCACGGAGAATGTGGCTCCGGGTCGGCGTCGGTCTGGTGTTCATCGCTCACCTCGGATGGTCGGCGTACCGGCACCAGCTCAACGTCGACCTCGTGGCCTTCCCGGGGGACAGTCTCAGAGACGCCGCCCAGTTCATGGCTCAGGAGAGCGAGCCGGGCGAGGTCGTGTTTCACGCTCGCTGGGACAACTTCGGCCCGTTACTCGCGTTCAACCGCACCAATCACTATCTGGGTGGGATGGATCCCATCTTCCAGTTCGGCTGGGACCCGAACGCCTTCTGGGAGTTCTTCTATCTGTCGACCGACGCGACCAGCGAGTGGACGTGCGATGCGTACCCATGTGTCAACGGAGTTGCGACGGATACGCATGTCGTGCTTCGCGACCACTTCAACGCCCGTTGGGTCCTCGTCGAGCCGCGTCGCAATCCGCGGTTCACGCTCTTTCTCCTCAATGACGATCGCTTCCGACTCGCCCTCGAGACTCAGAGGGAAGCGGTCTTCGAAGTCCTTCAGGTGACACCATGAGGGTCGCTCTCTTCGTGACGTGTCTCGGAGACCAGTTCTTCGCGGAGGCGTGCGCGGATGCGGTGCGCCTCCTGCGTCATGTGGGAGCGGAGGTCTCGTTCCCGACCGACCAGACGTGCTGTGGACAGCCCGCCTTCAATTCCGGGCATCGTAGAGAAGCGCTCAGGATGATGCGGCATACGACGCAGGTGTTCGCCGACGCAGAGTATGTAGTGCTTCCATCCGGCAGTTGTGCGGGTATGGTGCGCTCCATGTATTCCGGCTTGAGCGATACGGATGAGGCACGGGCAGCCGCGGAGGATCTCGCCGCTCGCACGTACGAGTTGTCCGAATTTCTGGTATCGGTCGCGGACTGCGAAGAACTGGGCGATGGGCTGACCGGTCATCGGGTCGCATACCACCACGGATGCCACGCGCTCCGGGAACTCGGGGTCTCCGACCAGCCGGTGACCCTGCTTCGGTCGTGCGGGGCCGAGGTGATCGAGTGGTCCGCGGACCGAGAGTGCTGTGGCTTCGGCGGGACGTTTTCCGCGAAGCTGCCTGAGGTGTCTGCTGCGATGGCGGATCACAAGCTCGATACCTTGCCCGATGTCGACGTCGTGACCTCGGCGGATGGTGGCTGCCTTCTGCAGCTCTCAGGACGTGCCGGGCGACGTGAGCTCCCCGTACCATTCCGGCATCTGGCGAGTCTGCTCTGGCAAGGTGTCGCGGGTGCAGAAGCGCCGAGGGGGTCGGCATGACCGGATCGTCGCCGGAGTACCGGCCCGGAGCGTATCGGGAGGCGGCAGCGCATAGCCTGCGGGAGACGCCGATGGTTCGGGACTCGGTGGGATCCGCGACGCGTACCTTCGACTCCCTGCGTGCGCACGCCTACGCGGATGTCGAATCGGACCGCTGGCGCGATTGGGCAAGAGACGTGAAGGGGCACGCGCTGACTCACCTGGACCAGTACCTGGAGCAGGCTGAACGCAGCCTTGTCCGCAACGGGGTTCACGTACACTGGGCGGCCACCGCCGAAGACGTACATCGTGTGATCGCAAAGGTCGTGGAGACGCATGGCGTTCGTACGGTGGTGAAGAGCAAGAGCATGCTCAGTGAGGAGCTCGACGTGAACGCCCATCTCGAATCCCTCGGTGTTCGCCCGGTGGAGACCGATCTGGGCGAGTACATCATCCAGCTCCTCGACGAGCCACCGAGTCACATCGTCGGCCCCGCCATACATAGGTCGCTGGACGACTGCAGGGTGCTCTTTCACGAGCGGCTCGGCACACCACTCGACTCGGAGCCCGACGAGCTGGCTGCGGCGGCTCGAGCGGCCCTTCGCGAAGACTTTCTCTCGGCGGATCTCGGGATCTCCGGTGGCAACTTTCTTGCGGCCGATACCGGGACGGTGGCGCTCATCGAGAACGAAGGAAACATCAGACTGACGACGTCGGTGCCGAGGGTCCATGTCGCGCTCGTCGGGATCGAGAAGGTCGTGCCGCGCTTCGAAGATCTGGCGGGCCTCCTCCAACTCACGGCTCGGGCGGCAACGGGGCAGCCGATCGGTCTCTTCGTGTCCCTGATTCAGGGGCCGAGGACGGGGGATGAGGTCGATGGCCCGGAAGAGGTCCACGTGGTCCTCGTCGACAATGGGCGGACGACCCTGTTCGAGGATGATGTCGCATGGGAAGCACTTCGGTGTGTCCGTTGCGGAGCGTGCCTGAACATCTGCCCGGTGTACCGTCAGACGGGTGGACACGCCTACGGGTGGACCTACTCCGGGCCGATCGGAGCGATCATATCACCCGGCCTTCTCGGCCTAGACCGCGCCCTCCCTCTCCCCCATGCCTCGAGCCTGTGCGGGGCCTGCACGGATGTATGCCCTGTTCGCATTCCGATTCCCGAGCTGCTGATCCACTGGCGAGAACGGACGGTAGACGAAGGCCGTAACTCCACAGCAGAGCGACTCGGGATGAAGGCCTACGCCGGTCTGGCCGAGCGTCCCGGTGCGTTCTCGGCGGCTGCCAGCGCACTGCGCTGGACGCCGTGGCGCGCAGCAGGCCGAGCGCTGCCTGTGCTCAGCGGGTGGGTACAGGAGCGGGACGCTCCATCGCCGAGCCCCCGATCGTTCCGTGATCTCTGGCGCGAAGGAATCGAATGAACACGCGCGACCAGATCCTCACGGCCATTCGGGCAGCGCGTGAACGCCGGACGCCGGTCGAACATCCTGGCCGCTTCGGCGGATGGAGACCCGTCGAGCCGCCTCCACCACTGGAGGGGTTCGAGGCGATGTTCACGCAGGCTGGCGGAGAAGTCGTCCACGTGTCCGGCACCGTCGAGCGGGACGACTGGCTTCGGACTTTCCTGGCCGAGTTCCAGCATCTCTCCATGGGTGCAGGGGTTCCGCCCGGGATCGCCGACCTCGGGCCTACGCGGATCAATCCGGGTGACGAGCATGCCGCCGATGTGGGTGTGTCCATGGCGCGCGGCGCCATCGCCGAGACCGGATCTCTGATGATGGACGCACGAGATGGCCGCCGCGCCCAGCTTCTTCCTCCCGTGCTCGTCGTGCTCGTGGACAGGTCTACGGTACACGCGACGGTAGCGGACGCGTTCGAGTCGGCCCGTGGTGATCTCTCTGCGGCGATCGGGCTGCATTCCGGTCCATCCAAGTCGGCGGATATCGGTCAGGTGATGGTGAAAGGCGTGCACGGCCCGGGTCGAGTGATCGCCGTATTGGCCTAGGCGCCGTTCGGCACGTACCGTCACCCACCTGTTCACGGTCTTCCCGAGCCGGAGTCATGCCTTGAGCGATTCGAGCCAGCCGCAGCTAAAGCGCGTTCTGCGAGTGCGTGATGGCCTCGCCGTGACGGTCGGTATCGTCATCGGCGCGGGTATCCTGGGTACCCCTGGCCTGATCGCGGCCCAGCTGCAGGACCCGGTGATCATTCTGGGCATGTGGTTCTTCGGGGGGATCGTCGCGGGATTGAGCACGCTGGTCCTCGCCGAAATGGCAGCGGCCTTCCCCGAGGCCGGTGGGAAGTACGTCTTTGCCCGTCATGCGTGGGGAGACACGATGGGCTTCGTCGCCGGATGGTCGGAAGTCATCGTGACGCGGGGCTTCAGCGGGGCGTCGAAGGCGGTCCTGATCTCGACGTACATCTTCCTCCTGATCGGGGACAGCGCGGGTGCGCCCGAGGGCCCATGGGTGGGTATCGTCGCGCTCTCGGTCGTGCTTGCGTATTTCCTGCTGCACACGCGGGGCCTGAAGGCCAGTACGACGTTCCAGAACGTCACCACGGCTATCAAGGTCGTGATCATCCTTGCGATTGCTGCCGTGGGGATCGCTGGGGGCAATGCCTCCGGGATCGGTACGGGATCCATGGTGAGTGGCGAAGCCGTCGGCTTGCTCGGGTATGCGCTCGCCTACCAGTCGATCTCCTTCGCCTACTACGGCTGGGAGGATGCGGCGAAGATGTCCGAAGAGGTCGTGGAGCCGGGTACGGCATTGCCGAAGATCCTCCTCGGCGGCGCCGTGTCCGTCATGGTGCTCTACCTGTTGATCAACGTTTCGTACCTCGTGGCGCTGACGCCCGCCGAGATGGCGGAGTCCGATCTGGACGTGGCGGTGCGGGCAACGGCTGCCGTGTTCGGCGATGGGGCTGCGACGATGGTTCTGGTCGCGAGCCTCCTCATCCTGATCAGCAGCGCCAACGTGAACTTCCTAGGACTCCCGCGGGTTGCGTACGGGCTCGCCCGCCACGGCCTTGCACCCCGAGCGCTCGGTCAGGTCGATGCGCGTGGAACTCCGCGGAACGCGCTGTATGTGATCTCCGCCTGGATCGGGCTGCTCGCGCTCTCCGGAAGCTTCAGCCTCCTGATCCGATTCATGATGACCGTCGCGATCACGGTTGATACGATGGTGCTCCTCGGGTACTTCCGCCTGCGCGCGACCCGGCCGGAGCTCGAGCGACCCTTCCGGATGCCGGGGCATCCGGTTCTGCCGGCGATCACCATCGCGCTCTACATCGCGATCCTCGTGATCATCGTGTGGACGCAGCCACAGTTGGCTCTGGGCGCTGGCTTGATGCTGCTGGCGATGCTCGTCGCGGGTATCATCACCACCCGATCGAACGGCTCGCGCGCGTAAGACATGGCGAGGAGGACGATCGACGGTCTCATGAGGGCCGGGATCACGCACGTGGTCGGGATTCCCGACAACACGTCGGGCCCTCTCTTCGATCAGATCCTCAGACACCCGATGATCCGCCTCATTACGGTGACCCGCGAAGGAGAGGCCTTTGCGGTGGCCGCCGGTCTTTGGCTCGGTGGAGCCTCGCCTCTCGTCGTCATCCAGAACACCGGACTGCTGGAAGCGGGCGATGGCATTCGCGGAACTGCGCAGCGCATGGGCGCACCGATCCCGTTCATGGTGACGGGCCGCGGATATGCGAAGATGCTGAAGGCGGGGATTACTCGAGATGACCCCCGGACTCGTGAACTCCTCACACGCCCCGATGTGGACTCGACCGCCCTCCTCACGGAGCCGACGCTCGACGCCTGGGGGATTCCGTTTCGCCGTTGTGATGCGGATGACGATCCGGTCCTCGCCCTGGAAGATCTGATCCGTTCGGCCAGGGATGCACGCCTTCCCTCGGCACTCGTTCTGACTCGAGGTCTGGACTGATGGGCGGGGATCCCGGCAGACCGATGCTGACTGTTGCCCAGGTCCTGGAGCCGCTTGCCCGGTACCGCACGGACGAGGTGGTCGTGACCACGATGAGCGTCGTCCGGCCCTGGGGGCTGCTGTCGAGCAGTGATCTGGACTTCGCGTCCGCGGACAGCGCGATGGGGCACGCCGCCGACCTGGCGCTGGGCATCGCGCTTGCGCAGCCCGGCCGTCGCGTCGTCTGCCTGAACGGCGACGGCAGCATGCTGATGTGCCTCGGCACGCTCGCCACCGCCGTCGGCGCAGCCGCCTCGAACTTCGTCCTGGTGGTATGCGACAACGGGGAATACGAGATCACCGGCCACCAGCCTGTCGCTGCGTCCGGTCGCGTCAATTACGCAGCCATGGCCGAGGCTGCAGGCTTCCGTACGGTGTATCGATTCGACGATGCGCATGCCTGGGCTGAAGCGGTCCCGGACGTGCTCACCGGTACTGGCCCGACGTTCGTCCACGTGGTGACCGAGCCGGGTCAACAGGGGCCGATCGGACGGTCGGGCAAGGAGCAGGCCCGGTACCTTCAGCACTCGCTCGCCGAGTGGTCCGAGATCATGCGCGCAGCGCTCTCGAGCGGGGTTTAACGAACCCGTGCCGAGTCGACTCCAATACACACATTCATGACGGAGCCTGCAGTCGAATGCGGCTCTGATCCCTTGGTTGGTGCGCGGGAGCTGGAACGATGAACCGCAATCAGAAGTTGACCCTGGTGCTGACTGCCGTCCTCACTCTCGGTGTGGGTGACGCGGCTGCACAGGATGAGGAGCGCCGACGCGGACCGCGAGGCGTAATAGACGTCGAAGGCATCATGTCGATGCGTGAGCGACTCGAACTGGACGACGCACAGATGGACGAGCTGGAGGCGTGGCGGGTTGAGCGTCTCGCTCGGGTGAGCGAGGAGCGCGCCCGAATGGACGAGATGCGGTCTCGTCTGCGCGCCGGCCAGATCGAGCGCAGCGAGATGATGACGCACATGCAGGAGCGGCGGGATGCGCTTTTCCGGTCCCGTAGTGACTCGCGGTCTCGGCTCGAGGGGATTCTGAACGAGCGACAGCTTCAGACCTTCGATGGCGTGGTTCGTGAGCGCAGAGCGTTCGCCCGTGGCCGTGCGAGCGCGGGACGCGGTGGCCGTCCGGGCATGCGCGGTGGTCGTCCTGACATGCG
>CALHIO010000280.1 GCA_938030915.1 uncultured Gemmatimonadota bacterium | reverse complement strand
AGCGTCTGGAAGTCTCCACCGGGCAGGTCCGTGCGACCGATCGAGCCCTGAAAGACGACGTCCCCAACCAACGCGATCGAGTGGGGGGTCGAGACGAAGATGACGTGGCCGGGCGCGTGCCCCGGCGCAAAGGCGATGTCGAAGCTGCAGAGGCCGAAGCCGACCGTCTCACCAGGGATGAGCTCGTCCGTCGGCTCGGGCTGGGCATCGACCGAAAGCCCGAACATGGCCGCCTGGCGCTGAACGCCGCGATACAGAGCGAGGTCGTCCGGGTGCAGCCAGATCGGCACGTCCGGATGGGCCGCATGGACGTCCGAAACGCCCTCGATGTGGTCGAGGTGGGCGTGGGTCAGCAGAACCGCCTCGAGGTCAAAGCCTTCGGCCTCGACGGTCCGGACGAGCATCGGAGCCCCGGAGCCCGGATCGACCGCGACGCAGGCGCCCGTTTCTTCGCAGACGGCCAGGTACGCGTTCTCACCGAACCCTCCTCCGGTGAAGGTCCGGATCTGCACGGCGTCAGCCCCGGTGACGGAGGATCATCAGACGGTGAAGGAACTCCCGCAGCCGCAGCCGCCCGACGCGTTGGGATTCCGGAACGTGAAGCCCTGCCCCATCATCGAGCTGACGTAGTCGATCTCGACGCCGTCGAGGTACTGCGCGCTGAAGGGGTCGACAAAGACCTTCACGCCGCTGATGTCCAGCACCTCGTCATCGGACTCCGGCGCGTCTTCGATGTTCAACCCGTACTGGAAACCGGAGCATCCACCGGGAAGAACGGCGACACGAAGACCGGCCTCGGTCTCGACACCGTGCTCCTTGATGAAGTCCTGCACCTTTTCGGTGGCCATCGTGGTCAGCGTCACCATATCAACTTCATCCTCGTGCTGTCGTACTCGAACGCCCGACGGAGCTCCCCCCGGACGGCTTACAATATACCGCGTGATGGAGGCCTCAAGAACCGACGCGTGACGGTTCCATTCCATCGATGATTACCCCTGACGCTTCACGAAGGTCGTCGACGACCCGGACTCCCTCCGGGACCTTCGCCTCCCATTCGGCCCCGTACCCCGTGCGAACGAGGATTCCCCGCCCCCCCAGGGTCATTCCGGGCTCGACATCCGTGATCTTGTCCCCGACGTAGAACGACCGAGCCACGTCGATGTCCAGCGCGTCCGCGGCCTGCCGGTACATGCCCGTCTCCGGCTTCCGGCAATCGCACGGCCCCGTCCATTCGGGGTGGTGCGGGCAGAAGTACGTCGCGTCCACGACGACCCCGTGCCGGGCCAGTATCTCCTCGAGACGCGCCGCCACCGCGTGGTAGTCTTCGGTCGTGTACCGTCCGCGAGCGATGCCTGCCTGATTCGTGACGATCACGAGCAGGAAGCCCGCTGCTCGAAGGCGCTGAAGCGCCTCTATCGTGCCAGGGATCAGCTCGACCCCGTCGGGATCCGACAGGTAGACCTTCTCCGCGATGATGGTCCCGTCACGATCGAGAAAGACGGCGGGGCGACTCACGGGATGTCCGGCCCGCTCGACGAGAAGACCTCGACGACCCGTGCGGCGACGACTTCGTGCTCGCCGGGAAGGAGGGTCCGAACATCCAGCCGCAGGCGATCCTCGACGATCCGCCCCACGACCGGAGGCGCCCCCGTCCTCAGCGCACCGGCCAGCGCCTGAGCGCCCTTCGGTCCGTCCAGCTCCACGGCCCACGATGGAAGTTCGACCCCGGGATACGTACCACCGCCGACAGCACCTCGGGTCGAGACGACGTCACACGACACACCGCCGGCTTCGAGCATGCCCGCCACCTCCTCGGCGACCGCACGAAGCGCGTCTTCCCCCATCGCCAGCATCCGGAGCGTCGGGATGCGCGATACGACGCGCTCGGGATCCAGATAGAGTCGGAGCGTCGCCTCCAGTCCCGCGAGGGTGACCTTGTCGACGCGGAGCGCCCGACACAGGGGGTTCTTCCTCATGCGATCGATGAGTTCCGCCCGACCGACGATGACCCCTGCCTGGGGGCCTCCCATCAGCTTGTCGCCGGACACGATGACGGCATCCGCGCCGGCCGCGATCGACGCGGTGGCCCTGGGCTCCTCCGGCAGACCCAGGGTGTCGGCAGGGATCATCAATCCCGAGCCGAGATCATGAACGACGGGGACGTCGTGTCTGGATCCGATGTCCACGAGATCCGCGAGCGAAGCCTGCTCGGTGAAGCCCGTCATGCGGAAGTTCGACCGGTGCACCTTGAGGATCGCCGTCGCCTCGCCGTTCTCGACTACGGCCTCGTAGTCCCCGGAGCGGGTCCGGTTGGTGCTTCCCACCTCGACGAGCGACGCCCCGGAGCGTTCGATCACCTCCGGAATGCGGAAACCACCTCCGATCTCCACCAGTTCCCCACGAGATACCGCGACCCCCTGCCCCATCCCCACGGTGCTCATCGAAAGCACCAGAGCACCAGCCGCATTGTTCACGACGAGCGCATCGTCCGCGCCCGTCAGATCCCGCAGGAGCTGTACGCAGTGCGCGTATCGCGACCCCCGGACACCCGCGGCCAGATCGAACTCGAGGTTGGAATAGGTGGCCGTCGATCGCATCGCCTCGAGCGCCTCATCCGACAGCGGCGCCCGACCGAGATTCGTATGAAGGACCACTCCGGTCGCGTTGATGACCCGGCGGAGGCTCGGTACGACCGCCGCCGAGAGCACCGCGCCCGCGCGCCGCACATACCACGTGGGATCCTCCACGAACCCCGACGCAGACTCGTCGTCTCCGGCGATCGCATCCCGCATCTCCGCGACCGCTGTCCGGAAGGCCTTCGCGACCTGCTCTCGTCCGGCATCCGCCATCATCGCAGCAGCCCCGGGCGACGAAAGCAGCGCGTCGATGGAGGGAATCCGGCTACGCGGGTCGCTCATCGTCGTCTCGTCGCCCAGGGTGCAGCGCCACCATTCCCTGATGAAACCACACCGGTGTCCCCAACCGTGCCCGTGTCCAGCGCCGCCGCAGAGTCGGCCTGTGTCATCGAATCGAGAATCGCCGCCGAGTCGAGGACGAGCTCACGCAGGAGGGTCGTCTCGCCCCCACCCCCCGGCAGACCGAAGATGTTCGTCACGCCGGCGACGGTCACCGCGAACTCGACCCCGAATGGAATCGGTCCGCCGACACGAAGCACGAGGCGACGACCGGGAAGCACACGTCGTCCATCCGAGGTGGGCCCGGCCGTCGAGCCCTCCAGCCTCGGGAGTGAGGGTGGCGGCTCCCGGCTGGCGAAGGTACCAGGACGCGTTTCCGGCGCACCCGCACCGACCTCGGCCATGACCACGGTGTCGGAGGGCGCGATCGAATCGTCACGTACGCCTGGACGCGGAGCCTCGAGGACGGAAGCCTCTGCTTCGACGGCATCGGCGAGGAGCTCCGCCGCGACGGTGTCGGCCAGGAGCTCCGCTGCACTGTCGGCGGTCGCCCGGGCCGCCGCCTCGGCCGCGGCGGCGGCCGCCCGTTCCTCGGACTCGATGGAGTCCAGCCGCGCGAATGAGTCGGTAACCATCTCCACCCACTCGATGTAGGCGGTCTCGTGCATCAGCTCGATGACAGCCGGGGCCTCGACCGAATCGGAAACGAGCGTCACGTCGATGTTCTCGACCCGGGAGTCGAAGTCGAGAAAGTCGTCGAAGAGGATCGCGACCGTAGTGGAGTCCACGACATCGGTGCCGGTCACGTTCGCCGCTGACGTATCGGGCGTCAGGATGGGAATCTCGAGCAGCACCGTGTCACCCGCCGCGATCGAAAGCGGGGCGACTCCCTGGACCTCGGTCGAGTCCGCCTCACCGTTGCGGTTCTGGTCCTGGAACGCGATCACGTCGAGCATCCCGGCGGTCAGATACCGGAATGCGAAGATCCCATCGCGATCCGAGCTCGACCGGTGCACGAGAGAGTCTTCGTCGACCGCCAGAAGCACGGCTTCCGAGACGGGTCGGCCCGTGATCCGATCCCAAACCTCTCCCGCGAGGGTCGTCGGAACAGGCTCGCCCCCGGTAGAGAAGACCAGTTCGAACGGATCGGTGATCACGTTGCCGAACAGGTCCGTGACGGTGGGCGTCAGGGTGACGCGGTACACCAGTCCCGGCCGCAACCCACCCTCCACCTTCACGGTCAGCGACTGGCGCCCGTGACTGACCTCGTACACTCCCGCTGTAGGCGACACGAGAATCGCCGTCTCCAGCGTGCCCCCCGCCACGCGCT
>CALHIO010000279.1 GCA_938030915.1 uncultured Gemmatimonadota bacterium | reverse complement strand
CCCGGAACTCGTCCGACGAATCCTCGAACGAAGCGTTCATCGAAAGGGTGCGGCTGGAGCGGCGGGCGCTCAGCGAGAACATCGACCCCCAATTCGTGTCGGAATCAGTGGCGCCGTCTGCACTTCCCGCCGCGAGCATTTCGAGCGTGTAGCGACCCCCGAGGACGAGGCGGGCATCCGCTCCCATCACACGGTTGAAGTCGACGCCCGGCTCGGTACGGTCGGTGTAGACCGCGCCGATGCTCGACGACCGTCCGATGTCACCCCGCAGCCTCATGACGTTCACGATCGGGTTCGAGGCACCCGCGTTGACCTCGTCGACGGCACCGAGGTACGCGACCTGGAGACCACCGATCTTGCCCGAGACCTTCGCCGCGCCCACCGGGTTCACGATCGACCGGGTGTAGACGAGACGCTTGGGCATGTTGAACACGTCCGTCCCTTCGAGGAAGAAGGGGCGCTGTTCCGGCAGGAAGAGGGCGAACCGCTCGTTCACGGCGATCTGGCCCGCGTCTGCCTCGACCTGACTGAAGTCGGGATTGACCGTTCCGTCGAGCGTGAGGTTCGATGTCAGACCGTAGGTGAGGTTCAATCCGACTTCGCCCTGACCGCCATCGCCCACGAGTCCGCTTCCGTCGGTCGCGGCCTGGCCGGTGCGCGAGCCGACCAGCGTCGGGTTGATCTCCATGAACAGTCCGGCATCCAACCCCCGGAGACCCGTCAGCGAGCCCGCCTGCTCGAGCTTGTTCGCGCGCTCCTGCGTGATCGGCGCCCAGGACGACTGATAGCCGGTCCGGCGGATGGTCCGCTGGATCTGCAGTCCCCAGTCCTGAATGTCGGCCTCGGGGAAGCGCAGGGTCTTGAGCGGAATCTTGATTTCGGCGGAGTACCCCGCGTCGTCGATGCGGCCGTTCGACTCCCAGAGGAAGTCCGGATTCCAGTCGATCGGATCACCGAACCGGCCACTGCCACCTTCGACCCACAGACCGTCACCCTGCACCCCATACGGGTTCACCATGAACACGTAGGCTCGGCGCTGATCGTTGAACGTGTCGAGAATGACGCGCACATAGTCGTCGGAGCGGCCATACCCGTCGCGCTGCGTCAGCGTAGCGCGAACTCCACCGCTCGAGTCCTCCGCGCGAATCGCGAAGTAGAGCGCGTCCTCCGTCACGATCATGCGCACCGTCGTCTGCTCGGACGCCGGAGTTCCCTCCACCGGCTCGTACTGCGAGAAGCCGGTCAGGATTGCCGCGCGCTCCCACGCAATCTCGTCCAGGCGACCATCGATCGAGATGTCGGGTGAAGCGAGAACCGGTGCCGCGACGTCGAGCTGGCGTGCGACTCCACTGTATTCAACGGCTGGCGACGTCGGGCGCCCATCGGACGTCCGAGGGGAGTCGACCTCTGAGCCGAAGTCGCCCTGGCCCGGCGAGAGCTGGACGAGAGCCGCGAGGATGAGAGTCGATTTCAGCATGGAATCTATTGTGTTTAGCTGATGTTCAGCTTTTGGTTGAACAAGTGTACAAGAAAGACCCGTCACACGGCAAGAGCGTTGAAGGCACGGTGACAGTCGTCCGCGCCGGCCGTACCTTGCCGGCCGCCAACCCTGAAGGACTTCGACCAAGACGCACATGAGAGACGCATTTCAGATCGGGAACGGACTCATCGACGCCGGCACGATCGGACGGGCAGCCCTACCCGCCGGCTCGGAAGCCGATGGACGTCCCAAGGAGATTCCGGTGCTCGTATGCCACGGTGCGAGCGACGGACCGATTCTCTGGATCAACGGCGCGACCCACGGTGACGAGCCGGAAGGCGCGTTCTCGATCTTCCGTCTCTTCGATCGCCTCGATCCCGCCGAAATCTCTGGCACCGTGGTCGGCGTGGCAGCGATGAACGTCCCGGCGTTCGAGGCCGGGAAGCGCGGCGATCCTCTCGACTCGTTCACCTACGACATGAACCGCATGTACCCCGGTCGCCCGGACGGCTACCCGAGCGAGCGGGCGGCGTGGGCGCATTGGATCGCGATGAAGGACGCGTGTGATCTGCAGATCGCGGTCCACTCGGGGGGCGAGCACAGCTACCTCGCCCACATGATCTTCGCCTCGGACAACCCGCAGAGTCTCGAGCTCGCCGCGGCCATGGGAGAGCCGTGGGACCTGGTGTTCCGGTCCGGCGTCGGTGGCGCCAACCCCTCGTCGAAAATGGCCGAACTCGGGAAGGCAGGCATCACGGTCGAGCTCGGTGGAAACTGCCGGACCCTGACCAGCGACTTTCACACCATCGCCGACGATCTGGCTGCGGGATACCTGAACGTGATGCGCCATTACGGGATGGTTCCCGGTGACGCGACGTATGCGTCGGAGTGGCGCATGGGGCACCAGGAGGCGTTGCTCGCCCCCGCGTCCGGGATGTGGGTCGGCGATCGGAACATGGTTTTCGAAACCGCCATGCCCGCAGGAACGCCCCTCGGCAAGGTGTACGACCTGTATGGACAGGTGACCGCCGAGGTCGTGGCACCGGAGGACGGCGTCGTCTTCGGGCTCCGGTCACGACCCTCGGTGCTCGAGGGCGAGTGGTGCTGCTTTTACGGAATCATCGACGAGGTACGCTCCGATCTGATTCCGTAGACGACGATCTACGGCAGATTCGCGGGGTCGATCGGAATCCGCTCTACCTGCCGACCGCGCCCGCGCTCGGCCGTCAGGACCCCGTTGTCGATGATCACGTCACCGCGAGAAATGGTCCACGTCGGGAACCCTTTCAGCCGCATGCCTTCGTACGGACTGTAATCGACATCGGAGTGGAGCACGTCCGCCGTGATCTCGACTTCACGCTCGGGGTCCACGACGATCAGATCGGCATCGGCTCCGGGCTCGATCCGGCCTTTCTCGGTCAGCCCGAACAAACGAGCAGGTGCGGTAGCGGTAAGCTCGACGAATCGCTCGGGTGTGAGTCGACCCGACGCGACTCCCTCGGTGAACACGATGGGAAGCCGCGTCTCGATTCCGGGCAGCCCGTTCGGGATCTGCGTGAAGTTGTCACATCCCCCGGTCTTCTGGCCCTCATACCGGAACGGGGCATGGTCCGACGAGACCTGTTGGATGGAGCCGTCCGCGAGCGCATCCCAGAGGGCATCGACATGGCTGTGTTCACGCATCGGCGGACTGCAGACGAACTTCGCCACCTCACATCCGGCTCCGGGATCGTAGACCGAGGAATCGAGCACCAGATACTGCGGGCATGTCTCCGCAGCGACCGCCACGCCCCTGGCCCGCGCATCGGCGACATGCCGAGCAGCACCCGATGAGGTGACGTGGGCAATGCAGATGGGCGCGCCGGCGAGTTCGGCCAGCATGATCGCCCGATTGGTCGCCTCGGCCTCGACCTCGGGCGGCCGGCTCGTTGCGTGGTACGCCGGTCCGGTCTTTCCCTCGGCCAGGTGACGCTCGATGAGGTGGGTGACCGCGCAGTCATTCTCGCAATGCGCGTAGATGAGTCCGCCGTGCTCGCCCGCGACCTCGAGGAGGAGAATCAGATCGTCATCCCCGATCTTCTTGTCGCCGTACGTCATGTACACCTTGAACGACGGGAAGCCCGAGCGGATCAGATCACCCATTTCTGCCAGGACGCCATCGTTCACGTCGGTGACGATGAGGTGGAAGCCGAAGTCGATGATGGCGTCCGGATCGATGACGCCGAATCGGTGATCGCGCGCATCCGTCAGGGTCCCGCCCTGCTCCTGAAGTCCGAAGTCGATGATCGTGGTGACACCTCCGAAGGCTCCGGCCACCGTGCCCGTGTAGAAGTCGTCCGCCGTCGTCACGCCGAGTCGACCGATGGGGTGGGCCAGATGCGTATGCGTGTCGATCCCACCTGGCATGACCCAACATCCGGACGCGTCGATCACGCGGTCCACATCCGCTTCGCCGACGCCGAGGTCGGGGCCAACGGCGTCGATTCGGCCACTGCGCACAAGAACGTCGGCCGGGACGCGCCCGGTCGCAGTCACGACCGTGCCTCCCCGGATCAGCAGGCTTCCCTTGTCTTCCATTCGCGAACCGCGCCTCATGTAGGTCCATTGGAGGCGGCCATACTAGACCCGGGCTTCCAGACTTCAAGGGGGCAAGATGTCGATCGACCGCAGAACGTTCACGAAAGTTGCCGGCGCCGGTGCGGCAGCACTCACGTTGGCATGGCAGCAGGCGTGCGCTCAGGTGGCCGACACAGGAGACGTTTCGGTAGAGACGGTGCGCACGCTACTCGACGCGCAGGGCCCCCGGGGGATCTACGAAGACTCGGACGAATTCGAGCGCCTTCGCCGAGCGGTCGCGAACAGCGCACGGATCTCGAACCAGCTCAGAACGTTCCCATTGAGCGACGATGAGCAACCCCTCACGACCTTCCGGAGAGGTTGAGATGCAGTCGACCCCTGTCCACTTCATGACCGTCCGAGAGCAGGCTGACCTCCTCGACTC
>CALHIO010000278.1 GCA_938030915.1 uncultured Gemmatimonadota bacterium | reverse complement strand
CAAGTTCGAGCTCGGCGGCATCCGTGCAGAGTCGAACTTCACCGACCGCTCCGCGGTCGCAAATGGAAGTGGTGGCTTCAACATCTCCGAAGTGACTCGAACGGAGCAGTCGGCAGAGAACTACTTCGCCCGCTCGCGGTTCGACCAGAACCTGGGGGAGAACAACTTCTTCGCCTTCGGGGGTGCCGGCTGGGAGCGCAACACGTTCGCCGGCTTCAATAACCGCTTCTCGTTCGTGGTGGGAATCGGTGACGCCTGGGTGGACAACGACCAGACACTGTTCAAGACCGACATCGGTGGTACGTACACGATCCAGAAGGATGTCGACCCTACCCCGGGCGCCTCCGACGGCTTCGGCGGTCTGCGGGCGACGATCGAGCTCCGCCGTGCGCTGAACGAGACGACGGAATTCAAGTCGACGATGGTCGCGGACGAGAACCTCTCGAACACCGACGACCTCCGACTCGACTGGACGTCCTCGCTTTCCGTTGCGCTCAGCGAGGGACTCGCGTTCAGCACGTCGTATCGTCTGATCTTCGATAATGATCCCGCACAGATCGGTGTGCCCGTCCTCGATGCACCGAACGGCACGCCCACGGGTGCGCAGACGCTGATCCCGAGCAACGGCACGGACGGCTTTTTGACCTTATCTCTCGTCATCAAGCTCTAACGACCATCCGGAACCGGCCGGGGTGTCCGGCCCGGCTCTATGACGCAGGGTCCCGCGGCCGGCGGCCAGTGGTCCGCCGGCTGCCTCTCGCATCCCACTCGCACGACCCTCGCGGCCTCCGGTACATTCATCCTCGCCGCGCATAGCCGGGCGGCCCGACCCCTTCGTCCTGGAGTTTCCGTGCGTCCGACCCGTTCGATCCGCGCCCTCGTGATGTCCGTAAGCGCTTTGCTGCTGATGACGCCCCTTCTCGGCTCGGCGCCCCTCATCGCTCAGTCGATCCCCACACCGGAAGAGCACTTCGGCTTTCCGATGGGCACGGACAAGGAGCTCGCGCGCTGGGATGGCATCCTCGAGTACTTCACCCGGGTGGCCGACGCGTCGGACCGGATCGTCGTGGATACGGCCGGTCCCACGACGAACGGCGAGACATTCATCCGGATCACCATCTCTTCGGCGGAGAACCTCGCGCGGATCGACGAGATCCGGGCGGCCTCGAAGGAGATCGCGGACGGGCGCATTTCCCGGGCCGAGGCGCAGGGGATCGCGGACCGGATCCCGGCTACAGCCTTCATCAACCACAATATCCATTCGACCGAAATCGGGTCGTCTCAAACGAGCGTACAGCTCGTGTACGAGCTCGCGAGTAGGACCGATGAGGTGACGCGTACGATCCTCGAAAACGTCGTGACCGAGCTGATCCCGTCGGCCAATCCAGACGGGCAGATCCTGGTGACCGACTGGTATCGCCGGAACGTGGGCACGGACTACGAGCGCGCGCGGATGCCATGGCTGTACCACCATTTCGCGGGCCACGACAACAACCGGGACTTCTTCCAGGCCAACCTCGTGGAGACGCGGTACTGGATGAACGCGATGTACCACGAGACCTACCCGCAGCTTTACCTCGATCAACACCAGATGGGGGGCAGCGGACCGCGGATCTTCGTGCCGCCCTACCCTGATCCGATGAACCCCGACGTGCATCCGCTGCAGTGGCAGCAGCTGCAATTCATCGGCGGCGGAATGGTCGCCGACCTTCAGGCGGCCGGAAAGCAGGGAGTGGTGACGGGTTCGATGTATCGGATCTGGGGACAGGAAGGCGCTCTCACGGGCCGATACCACAACATCGTCGCGCTTCTGACAGAGACGGCCAGCGCCCGGATCGCCAGTCCGGACACCGTCGCGCTTTCAGCCCTCGAGCGAGGCGCTGCGCCGGGTCGTGGCCTCAGTGAGTACGGCTTCCAGATGGCGTTCGTCGATCCCTGGATGGGCGGCGAGTGGACGCTCGGCGACATCGTCGACTACCAGATGATCTCCGCCATTTCCTTTCTCGAGCAGTCCGCGCGCTTTCGCGACCACTACGTGATGGGCCGCTGGCAAATGGCGGCAGAGACGATCGAGCGAGGCCGGACCGAGGGTCCGGGCGCGTACGTGATTCCGGCGGACCAGGTCGACGCGCTGACGGCAGCCGAGATGGCAGACCGGCTGATCCTCCAGGGTATCGAGGTCCATCAGGCGACGGAGTCGTTCTCCTCGGTGCCGCAGACCGAGCTCTGGTATCAGCCCGAAGACGGAACGATGGTGATCCCGGACGAGGAGGAGCACGACGACGAGGGTGCGGTCGAGGTACGCGGTGACGACGGCGACGAGGACGCGATGGCCCGCACGTTCCCCGCCGGATCCTGGATCGTCTTCGGCGCACAGCCCGGTCGAGCCGCGGTACTCGACCTGCTCGAGATCCAGAATCGACGGCTGCAGCGCGAGTGGCCGGGCGGCCCCTGGGTTCGCTCCTACGACGGCGCGGCGTATACGATGCCCCTGCAGATGGGCGTGGACGTATTCCGGGTTGCGGCCGACGACGTCGGTGCGGTGGAGCGCGCGTCAAGTGCGCACATCATGGCGCCCCCGGTACCGGAAGCACAGCAGTGGTTCGCCATCGACGCACGGGTCACACGGGCGTGGCAGGTCGCGAGCCGCCTGCTCGACGCGGGCTACGACGTGTCGAAGGCCGATACGGAGGAGGGACCGAAGTTTCTGGTTCCGGCGACGGGCTCTGCCCGCTCAGCGATGCTAGAGGCAACGCGGGATCTGGGCGTGACGGTCACCGCCGACCCGTCCGGTGTCCGTAACGCGCGGGCGCAGCTCGCTTCGCGCATCGGCGTCTACCAGGGCTGGGCCTCGTCCATGGACGAGGGGTGGACGCGACTCGTTCTAGAGGAATTCGAGTACGCCTACGAGACGCTGATGAACGGCGATGTGCGCGCGGACGGGCTGCGTGATCGCTTCGACGTCATCATCATCCCGTCCGAGATTCCGCTGAACCGCCTCATTGAAGGAGCCACGGATGACGGCACGCCACCGGAGTTTCGCGGAGGGATCGGAGACGAGGGCGTGGAAAACCTCAAGGCGTTCGTTCGTGCCGGAGGCACCCTCGTGACTCTCGACCGCGCCGACGAATTGGTGCTCGAGCACTTCGACGTCCCAGTCCGCAACGCCCTCGAGGGATTAGGTAGCGACGAACTCTTCCTCCCATCCTCACTCCTCCGCATCGAGCTCGACACGGATCACCCGCTGACGATGGGCAGCCCCGCCGAGGTCGCCGGAAAGTGGGCGGGAGGACGCGCCTACGAGCCCACGGGGTTCGGCGGCGAGTCCGGAGAGATCAGAGCGGTCGGGAGCTGGGCCGACGACCCGGAGCGCGTCCTGATGAGCGGCATGCTGCACGGCGCGGAGCACCTCGCCGGCAAGGGCGCGATCCTCGACGTCGAGTACGGCGCCGGCCGCATTCTCATGTACGGATTCCGGGTGCAGCACCGCGGGCAGACTCACGGCACGTTCAAGCTGCTGTTCAATGCGCTGCTCAGGGACGACCCGAGAGCTGCGACACAGTGAGGAGCTGACCGATGCTCGAATGGATTCGCGCAGCCCGGATCAACCTTAAGACTGGGCTGGTCATCATCGGGCTCGCGCTGGCCATCTGGGCCGTCGTGGTCTACGTGAATCTTCGGGACTTCGTCCCGGACGAGCTCACCCCGCCGACGGAAGCCCCGCGATAGACTTCGACTCGATCCACGTTTCGACGATTTCGCGAACCATGTCACCGAGCGTGTCGATGTCCGAAGGCTTCTTGTGAAAGGCCGCGGCACCGAGATCGATCGACTTCTGCTCGTGCTCCGTCTGTTCCGACGATGTGAGCACGACGATCGGACAGCGGATCGTTCCACTCTGCTCGCGCACCCATTCGAGTACCGCGAATCCGTCGATCTCAGGCATGATCAGATCGAGAAGGATCAGGTCTGGAAGCGGATGCGATCGACGGTCCTGAAACGGCTGTGTTCCGGCTAGATACGCGATCCCCTCTCGTCCATCCCCCGCTACCCGCACGTCCAGCCCCGGAAGGGCACGACGTGCAGCCACGCGCACGAGCAGCGCGTGGTCACGGGCGTCCTCGATGACGAGCAGAGTGGGATCGATCATGGGCGAGTCCGGGCAGGATACGCTTTGACAAAGTGAACAGACGAAGCGCGGTTCGTTGATCTTCGAAGCTTAAGATGAAGATTGCCGAGGCCGAAAGCCACACTTCCATTGGGGGCTTCTTCAAGGAGCACCCGCATGAGCCTGCTCAACGACCCGATGGCGATCTTCGCCTTTCTCGCGATGATCGTCGCCTTCGTCTTCTGGATCTCTGAACTCCCGCGCTTCAGGAAGACGTTCGAGGTCATCCCGCCCGTCATCTACATCTACTTCCTCCCGATGCTCGCGACGACGGCGGGAATCACGCCCGCTTCATCACCGGCGTACGACTGGATGACCCGGTACCTGCTGCTCTTCGCGCTCCTCCTCCTCATGATCTCGATCGATCTGCGTAGCGTGGCGAAGCTGGGGCCCATCGCACTCTTCATGGTCGTGGCGGGTACGACGGGGATCGTCATCGGCGGCCCAATCTCCCTTATGCTCTTCAAGGGCTTCCTGCCGGCCGACGCATGGACCGGTTTCGCTGCTCTCTCGGGAAGCTGGATCGGCGGAACCGCGAATATGGTCGCGATCGCGGAGAGCGTGGGAACGCCAGAGTCCGCCTTCGGACCCATCATCGTGGTCGATACCGTGGTCGGATACGGGTGGATGGGGGTGCTCCTCGTCTTCGCCGGGTCGCAGGCACGCTTCGACCGGTGGAACAACGCGAACAACTCGGCGATCGAGGAGACCAATAAGCGCCTCGCCGAGATGGATCGGGAGCGGCATCCGACGACGCTGCGTGATGCGGCCGTCATGATCGGAATGGGAATGGCGGCATCAGTCGGTGCGCACGCGCTCGCCCAGACCGACCTGTTCCCCGCGCTCGGCGACCCGACGATCATCAGCAAAACGACCTGGGCGATTCTGATCATCGTCACGGGCGGGCTTCTCCTCTCCTTCACGCCGCTTCGCGACTACGAGAAGGTCGGCGCGTCCGGGCTCGGCTACACCGCGCTATACCTTCTGCTGGCCGGCATCGGGGCGCAGGCCGACCTGAAGGCAGTGCTCCAGGCACCCGTGTATCTGGCAGCCGGGGCGGTATGGATCTCGATTCACGTCGGGATCCTCCTGCTCGCCGCGCGCATCGTCCGGGCTCCGCTCTTCTTCGTCGCGACCGGAAGCATGGCCAACGTTGGCGGCGCGGCATCGGCGCCCGTGGTGGCCGGTGTGTACCATCCAGCGATGGCGCCGGTCGGGCTGCTCATGGCTGTCGCGGGGTATATTCTCGGGATCTATGGGGCGCTGGTGTGTGCCTGGTTACTGGGGATCGTCGGGGGGTAGGCTCCGCACTACAATTACGGGCTCTCCGGCCTGTGACCGTCTTCGACGATCTCTCTCACCCCTGACACGGTTGCTCATGATTTCGTCATCGTCCTCGCGTCCGGCATCCGCCGCACTCGTGCTTTCGCTGATCTTTCTCGCTGCGCCACTCGCCGCACAGTCCGGCCCGGATGTCGCACGTGCCTACCGCCAGGCGCACGAGCCGGCGCTCGTTCGGGACTTCGCCGAGCTGCTCAGCTATCCGAATCGTGCCTTCACGCCGGAGATCCGCGAGGCGGCTCTCTATATCCGTGACGAGATGCGAGCGGTCGGGGTAGATACAAGACTCGTCGAGATCGAGGGCGGATCCCCTCTTATCCTGGGTGAGCTTCGCGTTCCAGGCGCGACACGCACGCTCGGCATCTACGTGCACTACGACGGGCAGCCGGTCGATCCAAACAACTGGACCCACGATCCCTTCGACCCGACGCTCTATTCGGGCTCGATGGACGCGGGCGGCGAGCCGATCGCGATGCCCGAGGATGGAGACGACGTTGATCCGGAGTGGCGGCTGTACGCCCGGTCGGCGGGGGACGACAAGGCGCCGATCGCGGCGATTCTTCCCGTGTTACGCTCTTTCACGGAGTCGGGAGTCACCCCGACATCGAACCTCATCTTCATGTTCGACGGTGAAGAGGAAGCGGGCTCACGCAATCTCGGGCAATACATGGAGATGGAGCGGGAGATCCTCGACGAGATCGATATCTGGCTCTTCTTCGACGGGCCGGCGCACGCGAGCGGCCGCCCGCAGATCACGTACGGCGTGCGCGGGGCCGCGGGGATGGAGGTCACGGTGTACGGCGCGCTTCGGAACCTGCACTCGGGCCACTACGGCAACTGGGCACCGGACACGGGGAACGTGCTCGCGCACCTGCTCGCTTCAATGAAGGACGAGGACGGCAACGTCCTCATCGAGGGGTGGTACGAGACCTTCGACCCTATTGGCGAAGAGGAGCAAGCCGCGCTCGAGGCCATGCCCGAGTGGGATGAGCAGCTCAAGGAAGAGCTCGGCCTCGTCAGGACGGAGGGAGAACCTCAGTCACTCCCGGAGCGGCTTCTCGTGCCGGCACTCAACGTTCGCGGGATCACGAGCGGGAACACGGGATCGCTCGCCCGGAACGTGATCCCCAACACGGCCGTCGCCTCTCTCGGCATCCGCATGGTGAAGGGGAACACGGCCCCCCAGCTCCGTCAGCTGATCGTCGACCATATCGAACGGCAGGGCTTCCATATCGTCGAGGACGACCCTGACATGGAGACCCGCCTCCGCTACCCGCGCATCGCGAAGGTGACGGGAGGGATGGACGGATCGATCGCCGCGCGCACGTCCATGGCGGATCCATTCGCACAGAGCATCCAGGCCGCGGCCTCTGCGGCGGCAGATCGGGCCTTCGGACCGGGCTCGCTCGTCGTCGCACCGGGGATGGGAGGCACCCTCCCGCTCTACCTCTTCACGGAGGTCGCCGGGAAGCCGGCGATCGTCGTGCCCGTGGCGAACCATGACAACAATCAGCACGCGCCGGACGAGAATCTGCGCATTGCCAACCTCTGGTACGCGATCGACCTGTATGCACAGCTGATGACGATGCCCGCGACCGTCTTCTGATCGGAGCCCCCTCGATGCCTCATCCCGCCCCGAGATCTGGAATCTGGGCTGTCATCCTGGTGGGCTGCGGTATGTTGCTCGCGAGCACCCCGCTCACCGCGCAGGACCGGTCCATCTACTCTGTGATCGACACCGAGGGACGGGCGATCGCGGCGGGGATGACCCTTCAGGGTCAGCTCCACGCCTCGGATCTCGTCTCCGGAGACGGCCTGCGCGTTCAGGTGTGGTCACTGACCGCCACACCGGGGACCGGGCTCCGCGTCGATCTTCGGTCCTCCGACTTCGACGCCTACCTCTTCGCGGTTGGTCCGGGGCTTCCCCCCGGCCTGGTCGATGACGACAGCGGTGGAAATCTCGACGCCCGGATCTGCTTCCTGCCGGACACGGCCGGTGATCATCGGATCGTGGCCGCCTCCCTCGACGGCTCACCCGGTACCTTCACGCTGTCGGTCGAGGAGCTCTCGGCCGCAGACCTCGAGGGGTGCGAGACCCCCGACTTCGATGGCATGACCTCCGGCGACACGCCTTTCGATGACTCAGGGCTGGACGAAGCCGCTCTTGCAAGTCTCGCGGCGTTGCCGACGGAGGGCCGTGCCGTCGCGGTCGGCGGCGAGGTCGACGGTCGTCTGCCCCTCGACGGGGCCCGGCATCCGGGGGACGGCCGCACGATCCAGCCGTGGTCGCTCGAGCTGGTCGGAGGCTCGACCGTCTTCGTCGACGTCGTCTCCGACGACTTCGATCCGCTCGCCTACGCCGTCGGCCCAGGCATTGGGGGCCAGCTCTTCAACGATGACGGGATCGGTGCGAGCGGTTGCAATACGCGCCTTGAGATCGGGCCTGACGTCTCCGGCCCGGTCACGTTGCTCGTCGGCTCATTCCACGAAGACATGGGTGGCCGCTTCATGCTCCGCGTCTCGGAGGACCCTCCGCCACTCGAGCCCGGGGGCTGTGTGGACTTCGCCGCGGAGCCCTTCGGCGGGGCGACCGTAGAGGCGTCCGAGCTCAGCCGACTGCCCGCAGCCTCGGCCGGTCGCATCCGTATCGGCACGGAACGGTTCGGCGTCCTCGACGCTTCCGTGGGGATCCTCACGTCCGGGGCACCCGCCCAGACGTGGAGCGTAGCCGTCGAGCAGGGGGACCGTTTGGTGATCGAGCTCATTTCGGACGACTTCGACGCCGTCCTCTATCTCGATGGTCCGGGCATCCTTACCCCGCTGATGGACGACGACGGCTTGGGGATGACGCACGCACGCATCGAGACGACCGCGGTCCTGAGCGGCCAGCTCCGGATCGTGGTGACCGGCTTCGATGCGTCCGCGGTCGGGCCGTATCGACTCCGCGTCATTCGGCAGGGACGCTGATCGGGCGGCGCGTGCCGGCCCGAGGGATCGGCACGCGCCTGCTCGTCGAGGCCCATCTGGCCCGTTGTCGGGCCCAGCCCCACATTACCGTCATGTACCCTTCCGAACTCTCAGGAGAATGGACCAGATGCGTACAGCGATCTGTGTCGTGCTTCTCGCGGGGGCGTTCGTGATGGGCGGCCCGGTCGACGCCGGTGCTCAGGAGAGCGGCCTTCTGGCCGTGGGTGAGATGGCTCCGGACTTCGCGCTTCCCGGCGCGACCCGTCATGGAGTCCTCGAAGACCCCGTCACCCTGAGCGATTACCGCGGCGAAACCGTCGTCCTCGCGTTCTTCTTCCGCGTTAGAACACGTGGCTGAACAGTCCAGATGAGAGCGTACCGTGATCAGTACGCAAGTCTGTTCAACGAAGGACGAAACGTGGTCGTGATGGGCATCTCGAACGACTCTCCGGCGGAGGGCGCTTCGTGGCTCAAGGACGAGGACTTCCCGTACCTCTTCCTGAGTGATGCCGAGAACGACGGCGCGACCTATGCCGCATTCGGCGGTGGTCTGCGCGATAACAACATGGTCGACAGTCGGGCCGTGATCGTGGTGGGGCCGGACGGCCGCATCGCACATGTGATCCCGGCGTTCAACCAGAACGATCCGATGGCGTATGAGGAACTCGCCGAGGCGGTCGACCGTGTGACGCCCGAGCCCGAGGAGGGCTGAGGCGAGTCACAGGCGGTTCGGACGGCCGATGCGTCGGTCATGTCGGGCGGCCACCCTTCGTGCGAACGAAGACGGGCCCGGCGGGGAGGTCTCCCCGCCGGGCCCGTTCCTTTTCGGGTGGGTCGCTCCGCGGCCGAATGTCGTCGTCGGACTGCGGCCTCAGCTGCCGAGCAGCCCCTGCACCGCGCCCAGGATGTCCTGTTCGGTTCCGACGCCGGTGTAGGCCACGTTCCCCTCCGCGTCCAGCATCACGACGATCGACGTCGTGGTCGCGTTGTACGCGCGCACCGCAGCGCCGCGCCTGTCGAAGAGAAACGGATACCCCGGGTCGTGATCGGCCAGGTGCCGCTTCACGCGACGAACGCTCTGGGACACCCCCACGGCGACGGCCACGACGCTGACCTGATCGCCATACCGAGTCTGGAGCTCGTCGAATTGGGGCTGCAGTGCCTCGCACTGCTCGCACCACGTCGCCCAGAACTCCAGCACGGCCGGCTTCCCGGCTTCGACGTAGTCGAGCAGGGAGACCACGTTGCCCTCCAGGTCTTCCAGTTCGGCCGTCGGCCCCGGAGTTCCGAGGGCCAGGGACACTCCCCCACTCTGCGCATACAGCCCAACCGGCAGGGCCATGAGCATCGCCAGCGCGATCGAAGCGATCCGGCGCGAACGGCGCATCGACGGTGAGTCCATCATCGAGTCCCTCACAGATTGTATCCCGCGGACATGAAGTAATACTCCGCCATGGCCAGCATGATCACCGCAGCTGCGCGTTTGACCCACACCATCCACTGTCCGGACTTCGGCAACATCGTCACCGTGCCGGAGAAGAGACCCACGGCGATGAGAAGCGACGTCATGCCAAGCGAGAAGACGAAGAGGTAAACGAAGCCCATGAGGCCGGCCTGGGTCGCGGCCACCCACGTGAGCACGACCGCGAAGGCTGGAGCTCCGCACGGGGCCGCTACGACACCCGACATGGCCCCCATGACGAAGACTGCGCCGTACGATCCGCCGTCACTCTGCGACGCGCGCTCCAGAAGCTTTCGGGGCACCGGTACCGGCAGCACGTCGAGCATGGCGAGCGCGAAGACGACGAGCAGGTTCCCGATCGCGAACAGCGCCCACGGGTTCGCGCTGACCGTACCGAAGAGCTGACCCGTCAGACCCGCGATCGCTCCCAGGGTCGCGTAGAGCATCGCCAGTCCGACTGCGTACGTGAGCGTCAGCCCGACGGTACGGGACTTCGGCTGATCCTCCCGCGCCGTGCCGGCGATCACAGCACTCGTGATCGGGATCATCGGGTAGACGCACGGCGTGAGGCTCGTCACCACCCCCGCACCGAACATGGCGCCCAGCGCGATCAGCGGACTGCTCGACAACGCTTCAGCGAGGCCACCGGCGGGTTCGATCTGCAAGAGAGAGAAGAGCATTCACTTTCGGCTCGGGTCCGCGAGGCCGGGTGGCCTCTTTGCCCAACAAGGTACGGCGTTCTGTTCTCACCGGTCCAACCCGCTGTGCGGGGTGACGCCGCTTCTCATCGGGGCCACTTTCCCTCGATGAATCCCGTACCACCCCCCCGCATCACCCGCTCGACGGCACCGGTCCTCTGGATCGTACTCACCACGCTCCTCGCCTCCGGGTGCGGAGAATCCGAGCCGCCAGCACTGACCGTCGGTCCCGTCTCGTACTCGCAGGACCAGCTTCTCGGGCTATCCGACTCCCGGCGCCAGTCTCTGGCGGAGCTCACCGCCTTCGCCCTCGCCGTAGCCGACTCCTCGACCGAGGCACTGGGCACGCCGCTGATCGCCGAATGGACGGAGGACCGCCTCCTCGAGATCCTCGCCGCCGAGCTGACCCTCGAGGCTGCCGACATCGGCGATGACGTACTCGAGGCCCAGTATCTGACGAACCCCGAATGGGAACTCACCGTCCGACACATCCTCTTCTTCAGCGAGCGGTGGCGGTCAGCCGACCATAGGGCCGAGGCCGAGGCGAAGGCGGGACGCGCGATGGCGTCGCTTCGAGGCGGTGCCGACTTCTCGGCGACGGCGGCAGCCCTCTCGGAGGAACCGGGTGCCGAGGGGCGCCAGGGTCTCCTGACACCGGGACGGGAGGGATCGTGGGTCCCCGAGTTCTGGGCTGCGGCGCTGGCGCTCGAGGCCGGCGAAATCAGTCCGGTGACGGAGACACAGTACGGATATCACATCCTGCGCCTCGAGGATCGTGAGATCGTACCGTTCGAGGAGGCCAGGAGCGTCATCGCTCGGGCGGTCGCCGACCAGCTCGGTGATCCGGGTGACGTCCTCCAGGGATGGATGGACGAGCGCGGGGGCGCGGACCGCGAGACGGGCCGGCCGGCCGCGCTAGAGGAGGCCGAACGACGGGGTCTCGCGGTACCGCAGGGCGAGGTGACGGAGCTGGAGCGTGTCTGGGACGATCTCGCGTACCGATTCTCGGCCACCTTCGGCTTCCGCTACGGTTGGACAACCGAACAGATCGCGGCGGGGGCGCTGGCGGCTCTGTCGAACCCGGCTCAAAACGTGAATCTCTCACGATCCGAGCTCTCCACGTATCGGTCGCTGATCGACGCGCGGTACCCGATTAACGTCCCTGGAACCCCCCAGGTCATGCAACCGTAGGGAGTTGAGTGGTATCTCAAGTGACGAATCGAGGGTGTACGGGACGAGAACGGTGAACGGAAAGCTGCGCTTCATTCTGGGCTTCGGGCTCGTCTTCGCCGGACTCTGGTTCCTGTGGGACACGCCGATCGTCTATCCTCTGAAGATCTTTGTCGTGCTCCTCCACGAGCTGAGCCACGCGATCGCCGTGTGGACGACGGGGGGTACGGTCGACCGGATCACGCTAGATCCCTATCAGGGCGGCGCGACGTATTTCACCGGCGGTAACGCGATTCTCGCGATGAGCGCGGGCTATCTGGGGAGCCTCCTCTGGGGCGCCCTCATGTTCAGCGCCGCCGGCGAGCCCCGCATTCGCAAGGATTGGGTCAACGGTGCCATCGGAGTCATGGTCATCCTGCTCACGATGTTCTTCGTGCGCAGCGGCTTCGGGATCGCGTTCGGCATCTTCTTCGGCGCTGCGATGGTCACGGCCTCACGGCGCATCGGGGAGATCTGGAACCGCCGCCTTCTCCTGACACTCGGCCTGACCAGCGCCCTCTACGCAATTCTCGACATCAAGGACGACGTCCTCGACCGACCCGAGATTCAGTCGGACGCACGGATGCTCGCCGAAGCGACCGGGATCGGCACGGCAACGATGTGGGGTGCACTCTGGATCTTCATCGCGATCTTCGTGAGCATGTGGCTCATGGTGCGGGCCTTCGACGACGCCTGAGCCACGCGGGGTGGCAGGCGTGCCGTCGATACGGCCCTGCGCGGAGCGTCTCTATCGCCCGGGCTGCGTGAAGAGCTGGTAAAAGAACGCGGTCCACTGCGGCGGAAACCGATCCTGCCCCGCCCGGGCCGTCTCCTCGATCGTGCGACCCTCGCTGATCGAGGACCGGACAAAGCGCATCGCGTCGCGCGTGACCGCGATCTGTCCCCGTACAGCAAACAGATCGGCAACCTCCTCGTGACCACCGACGATGACCGTCTCCGGGTGCATCGCGTCCAGAAAGCGTTCGAGCCGATCCAGGAAGGCATCGGGATCGACCGTGCCCGGGTACATCATGGGATTGCTGACGAGGAACGCGTCGCCGAGATGGGCCACGCGCGCGTCCGTGAAATAGACGGACAGGTCCCCGGTCGAGTGTGCGACGGTGGGCAGTATTCGGATCTGCTCCCCACCGAAGTCGATCGATATCTCCGAATCGACGCGCGTGTCGGG
>CALHIO010000277.1 GCA_938030915.1 uncultured Gemmatimonadota bacterium | reverse complement strand
CTAGCCGAGCGCCTCGACGGACGGCTCTTCCCCAACGGCTGGGCCCGCGACCGGCAGCCGCAGCGTGAACGTGCTCCCCTGCCCGCGTATCGACTCCAGTTCCGCGAAACCGTCGTGCGCCGCAGCCACACCCTTCACGATCGCGAGCCCGAGCCCCGCCGAGCCGCCCTCTCGTTCCTCGCCTTGAGAAAAGCGATCGAAGATGCGCTCCGCGATGTCCGGAGCGACGCCCGGTCCGGTGTCGCGGACGGAGATCCGGACCCAGGGCCCATCGAGGTGGGCACTCGCGACGACCCGCCCGCCCTCGGGCGTGAGCCGAACAGCGTTGTCGAAGAGATTCGACAGCGCCTGGATGATTCGATCCCGGTCGACACGAGCGAGTACCGGTCCGGTCTTCTCGACGTCCAGATCGATCGACCTCGACGATGCCTGCGGTTCGAAGAGAGACGCAGCCTCTTCGAGGATCGGAATCAGATCCTCCCGAGAGGGTCGCACGACGAAAATGCCGGCCTCGATGCGAGATGCGTCCAGAAGATCTTCGATGAGATTCTGCATCCGCTTGCCGGACCGCCGGATGATCTGGGCCTGCCTCCGCCGCTGCTGCTCGTCCAGGGGCAGGTCCAGAAGCAGGTCGGCCGCGGCGAGAGCGACGCCGAGAGGATTACGCAGATCGTGGGACACGATCGAAACAACGTCCTCCCGTTGCCGGACAGCCCGACGCAGCGCGTCCTCGCGCTCCAGCGTTTCGGTCATGTCGGCGAACGTCAGGACCGCCCCACGAAGCTCGGTCCCGTCGATCATGGGGAGGAGAGACCACCGAGCCGGAAAAGGAATGCGCCTCCGTCTCCAGAGCACGGCACCCTCTTCGGACTCGAGCGCGTGCCCCCCTCTTGCAGCATCCAGGACCGGCGAGGACCCCCGGTCCGCAGGTGTTCCGTCGGGGTGCGAGTGGAACAGGGTCGCATGTACGTCCCGGCCCCTGATCTCCGTCTCGGTGTACCCGAGCAGACGAACTCCCGCGCGATTGAGCGAGGTGCATCGGCCTTCCAGATCGAGTCCCAGCACACCGTCGTCCGTCGCCTCGAGCAGCGCATCGATCTCCCGTCGCGCCTGCACCGCCTCCCGCCGACGATCTTCCTGCTCGACCGTGAGCGCCCGATACCGGTACGCGACCCGAGCGACGATCAGCGTGGCGAGGAGTGCCACGAGCGCCAGGGCGAGGGTGATCCGGGACTGGAGTCTCTGCTCGTTCGCCATGCGCCGTCGGCTGGCATCGACCTGCGCGATGATGCTGAGATCCAGATCGCGTGTCGCACGCTGCAGGTCGTCGTACCCTGCTCGCACGACGGCTCTGGACTCTTCCGTGGCTCCCTGCTCGAAAATCAGACGATTGGAGAAGCGCCAGTCGAAAGACTCGTTTCGCAGCGCGGCGACACGCTCGAACACCGTCCTGTCGGCCCCCGGGGAGGCCGAGGTCGACGGCGCGGTCTCGAAGACGTCGCGGTCCAGTTCACGCGCGATCAGGCTGAGGGAGTCGAGTACAACGTCCTCGTCGTCGATAGCCGCGTTGTAGTAGTCGCGGAAGGCAGGGTCGGTCGAAAGAATGAAACCCTCGACCCGGGCCATCTGGCGTGCCTTCAGGAGTTCCAGCGTGGCACTCAGCCGGGCAGCCGGTTCGACGACGTGTATGATCCGGTCCTGAACCGCGGCCACACGCCGACCGAAGTAGGTCGGAACGGCGACGAGCGCGATCAGCGAACAGGCGACGAAGCCCAGCGCCCACAGCCCACGGACGGATGGAGGACGAGGCGTCCGGGCCTCGACGTCCGTCATCGTCGCTCTGGCATGGAGGGCCTACTCGTCGAAGTCGAAGTCCTCTTCGCCCTCGTCGAAGGTGGCATCACCGAGAGCGAAGCTCGCATTGAGTTCTTCGTTCGTTTCGGTCCCAAAGATCCGTCCAGCGATGTACTCGCCCAGGACCGGCCCCGATTTGAACGACTCCGCTTGGCCACCGCCCGCCAGCCAGACGTTGTCGAAGTCTGGGTGGTGATCGATCACGAAGTTACGCGACGCAGTGCTGGAATAGTGGCACGCTCGCGTCTCGTTGATGATGCCGTCCGCGAGGGCCGGGAAGAACCTCGAGAGGATCTCCCTGGGACGCGCATGACGGTCTTCGGGCACCCAGCGCACACTCTCGTCCGGGTGGTCGGCTCGTGCTCCGCCCGTGCGGATCCGGAAGCCCCGATTGTCATGCGGGAGCGCCGGCCATCCCGTGCACCCGGGCACGCCGTAGGACGGGCAGTTCGGCCAGCGGTACGATTCGTCGCCGGGCGGGGTCTCGAAGTAGTACACGTGACCGACAGCCGAAGCGCGGAACCGGTTCCCCATGAGTTCGGGCAGGAAATGCGCGAACCACGCGCCGGCGGCGTACACGAACATGCCCGCCTCGAGCGTCTCGCCGTTCGAGAGGTGCACGTTCTCGAGCATGCGCCCGTTTTCGTCCCCGTGGGCCGCCTTCACGATCCGGATCTCTCCGCCTTCCTGCTGGAAGACCCGCGCCACGGACTCCATTGCCCGACGCGCCCGCACGACCCCCGCGGACGGCTCGAAGATGGCGGCGCCCATGTCCGGTGTCTGAATCATCGGCCAGCGGTACGTGACTTCCTCCGGCGTCAGGACCTCGTAGGGATGCCCGAGGATCTCCCAGTTCGCCATCGACTGCTCCATCGACGGCGTCATTTCTTCGCGCATGATGATGTCACCGGTCTCATAGAAGAGACGGGGCAACAGTGCATCCGAATACTC